>NZ_JAWLIR010000050.1:0-19746 GCF_033485195.1 Sporosarcina beigongshangi | reverse complement strand
GTTAAAAAAAATTAAACCCCCCCCCCCCCCCCCCCGCAAATACACTAGTGGGAATCAACATTTCCTTAACAATAGATTAACAAAGTTGATGTCTTTTCACATTTATATTTTTTTCATGATATTGTAGAAATTCCTACTTACCTTAAATCTTCACATGCCTATTCCCCATTGAATGTATTGTATAGGGCTATGCGAGATCATCACTACATTATCGTAAGCGTCGTTAAATAGCGCCCACCTATCTTTCAGGGGGGCGCTATTTAACGGTTCTTTCCACAGTTAGTTGAATTTACGAGATTCAAGCAATAATAGTTTATTCCGTAGAAGTTCAAAACTGTTTCTGCCATATATGATGCGTTTGATGGTTTTCAACTTATTTATGCTACCCTCAGCTAATCCGTTGTTATAGGGTAGAGTACATGCATTTTCAACCGTATCTAAATCCTTTTTAATACCATCGAGAAAACTAGTCAATTCATTTAATTCGAGGGCTGCGGCCTCTGAAATCCATGTATGTAACAACTCTTTATCTCCCGAATGAAGAATCTCCTTAAAGCGCCAAACCAAGCAAAGTTATGTGCCGACTAATGGATACTTCTGAACAACGTTTTTTACTTGTTCAAGGGAAATTGCTTTCACTTTATCTATTGGCTTGTAGAGTAACTTTACAAGCCATTTTCTTTCCACAATCTCCGTGGAACCAGCGGTGACGTCGTCTTCCGGATCACCTTATAACCTTTTTTCTTTCGCTATGAATTGCCTAATCGCAGCTTCTAATCCTGTATATCCTTTTTTACAGATGGAAGTATGGATCTCTTTATAAGTTGTTCCTTTCGAGCGCAAGGCAATTACTTCATTTCTAAAAGGGGACAATTTTCCGGGGCGCCGTACACCATATTGACCATGGATAGGATTGAAATTGGGCGATAAATAATTTTTTATTGTGCGTTTTGTATAGCCTGTTTCATTAGTTATTTTTCTAATACTATAACCTTTTTCGTGTAAAGCTTTCACTTCTTTGACTTTATCCATAATCCTCTGGATTTCTTCATTATGTTCACGACCACGTTGATCCTCTGAATCTTCTGGGATTTCCCCTTCTCGCATTCTAATGTATTTTTGAATAGTTTGGAGGCTGCATTCCGTTTGTGTTCGGATATCTTGCTTAGTGAGGCCCTGGGACGCTAAGGACTTGACCCAAAGGATTTTAGTACGTCGTGAAAGTTTACTCGTAACAGTTCGTTCATCGCATTCTGTTCCTTGGTTAATGGAATGACAATTCACCCAGCTAAAATACTATACATACAGAGAGTGCTTACGTCAAATTTTTCACTAAGTGAAATCGATCACTGATATGGTGGGCTTCGGGATGGGCTTCACGAATCGCAGCGGCATAGGTAAGAGAGCCATCTCTTGAGACATATTTTATATTGGGAAAAAGAGAAAGCCAGCTAACTACGTCTTCTTTCACCCTTGATTCTATGAGATCAATGACCCGACCATCAGCTAGGTTCATCATGATGGTACCGTAACCCTTTCTTTTTTTTCATTGCAAAATCATCTATACAAATAGCTTCAATATCCTCTTTATTTATTACGAGCATGCTTTTTTTGATAATTACTGATTGTACTCTTTTTAACGTCGACTACGTGTTTCAATAGATAAACTGCAGCAGAGACAGAACTTTTTGTCAGTGATACTTCCAAAATTGTTTCTTTCAATCGGTTGGTTTTCTTCGCTATATTGTCTATAAAAGAAAAAGATTCGGCAAATGTCGTCCGAGGGCATGACGGATTATCACAAAACATTTTTCGATTAGATAGCGTAATAACTACCTTTTTATCTCGAATAGGTAAATCTCGGAAGTTTCGGCTATAGAGAGGAGTGGACTTGAGAAGATACACTTTGACAGGAAGGGCACGCACATTCTTTTCGAGTAGATTTCACAAAGAAATAAATGAAATCTGGAGATATATCGTGCCTGTACAAATCAAGTTTTCGTCAAGTAATGTGATAAGTTCTTCCAAAAAGCTCCTACATTCTTTTCACCCCGTTATAACAGAATACATCACCAATTCAACCAACGGTGGAAAGAACCTATTTGACGCTTACATTTCTGATAAGTGAAGTAGTTTAAATTGCTCCTGAATCCTTGGTACAAATTAGTTATATGTTTTTTAATGAATGAATCGCTTTGGTCTTATCTTGATTAAATATATATGATCCAGAAACAAGGATGTCTGCGCCGGCGGTCTTACATAGTTTTCCAGTTTCCAAACCAATTCCCCCATCCACTTCAATGGAATAATCCAATTGATGAACTTCGCGCAGCTTGGCTACTTGAGATATTTTATTTAGGGCCATAGTATGAAAGGGCTGTCCTCCAAATCCTTCATCACATGTCAACAAGAGTACAACATCCAGCAAATCTAAACAATGAAGGATGACATCGACCCGCGTTTCCAGCTTCAAAGCAATCCCTGCCTTCCTGTTTGCCTGCTTGATAGCTAGTAAGGTTTTCCTTAAGAATACTGTACTTTCCGGATGAATCATAATAACATCTGCACCCGTCTCTACATATTCATTTATGCTGCGCTCAGGTTCATCAATCATCAGATGAATCTCCAATGGCAAGGCTGTTATTTTACGAATAGCAGAGACTGTTGTAGCCCCCCATGTTGTAGGTTCAACAAATCTGCCATCCATGATGTCGATATGGATAGCATCCGCTCCGGCATTTTCCAACTGTTTGATATCACTTTCTAAATTTAAATAATCCGCGTTCAAAATGGAGGGAGATATGAACATATATAGCACCTGCTCTCCTGTTTATTCACCAATTATTTTAATATGGCACGTACGGTTTCGAACACGTAGCCGATCAAAGTCAATGAAATAAATATATCCCACCAAACCAATTTGCATTTCTCCGTTATCAATGACAAAGGTTTCACTTGTACCTAGCAAGGTGCTTTTCAAATGTGCGTCAGTATTTAGCATAGTATATGCTTCTGGACTGATTTCCCCTTTAAAATCCTCCAGTCCAACTCGTATATGTTCCGGACCTGGATGATGGTACTGGCCTTCCGTTTTGCATTCTGGTATAAGACCATCCAGAATCTTATTTAAATCAAGCTGTAAATATTCATAGCCATAATAGTCATTATCATAGGATAGCTCTTCAAAAATCACCGAGCATGTTGTATGCGGCGATGCCACAACGCAAATTCCTTCCTTAATACCACTTTCTTTTACGTGTTGTCTCACCTGCTCTGTAATTTCATGATAAGTTACCCGGTTTCCATGTGAGGTAAGATTTAGTTTTGCAGAATAAACCGCCATCTTCTACTTCCTCTCCTTTTTAAATGTTGCAACAGCCTGAATCATCTTTCTCATCATACCTACTGGATCCTCGGCCTTCACAATTCCACTCGTTACGCCTACACCATCTGCTCCCAATTGCAGCAATTCCACTACATCGTTTTCCGATCGAATTCCAGCTCCCTGTTCTACCAGGACATCTGGGTTAACTTTTTTAATACTTTCAATTGTAGAAGTGACATAGTCACGGCTACTGATTTGCGCTTGACCAATTAACTCTGTAGGCTCTGCCAATATGATGTCAGGATGAAGCATCGCTACAGCCTGCCCCTCCTGAATGGAGTCCACGCAGACAATGGTTTGTATTCCCACATCCTTTGCTCGAAGAATGGTATTAGAAAGTGTAGAAATCGCTAGTGGATGGTCAGCATGATTCAACACAACTGCTTGAACACCGATGTGTACAAGAGACTCTATTAACACTTTCCCCATCGTATCGCCTGGTTGAATATCATCCATATGCTGTGCGGTGACAATTAAATCTGGACATTTCCGTACGATATTAGCTAATTCTGTTTGCGGTGCAGTAAACAAAATATCAATCGGATTGGACTTTGCCAATTCATTGGCGTGAAGTGCTAATTCCATCAAGGATTCGCCATATAGAAAGCTCTTCGGATTAACCACAAAAAATGGATTCGTTATTTTTTTTTCTCGCAAAGCTAGGTCAGTCCCTTCAGATTATAATGTAACTGTCATTGTCTTAAATATATGAAAGTAATGAGTTAAACACTCCTCCATACCATTGCGCATTTGCTGATGGATATCAAAATAACTCTTTCCATCAGTCGATAGATCCTTAATTGAATTGTTTATAATATCTGTAAAAATATTAATCTTCACAATTCCACTTGACGCACAACGCGCAAGATTAGCATCTCCAGTGGAAGAACCACCATGCAATACCAGCGGTACCTGTACAACCTCCGATATGTCATGTAATCTTTCAAAATTTATTTCTGGCAAGCCCACGTAGGTGCCATGAGCAGTACCTATAGAAATCGCTAGGGAATCTACGTTTGTTTCCTGATAAAAACTCTTCGCCTCTTCAACTGTTGTATATGTAGAATCACTGCGTTCATGGTTTTCATAATTATCACCTGATCCGACATGTCCAATCTCAGCTTCAACAACAACACCTTTGGCATGTGCATAGGAAATGACTTCCTTTGTTTTTCTTACATTCTCTTCAAATGAATCCTGAGAAGCATCTATCATTACGGATGCGAAACCTAAATCTACTGCCCTTTTGACAAATTCTACATCCTCGCCGTGATCCAAATGGAGGACTACCGGGACTTTCGCTTGCTTCGCATAATATTTCCCAAGCATTGCCGCTTCCTCTATATCCATCAACTCATGATGCGCTTGCGCAAATGAAACAATTAGCGGAACATTGAGCTTTTCTGCCACAGCAATATAAGAACGTAATGTGTACTGATCTACAAAGTTAACAGCAGGGATTGCAAACTTCTTCCGCTGTGCAATTTTAAATAATTCCTTAGATGTCACTAACATTCCTTCACACTCCTCTTGAATTTAAGTGACACTAACAGCAATGTTTTCCTACTATGCTGACCATTATCACCTGAATCTCCAATATCATTTTCATTTAAACGTACAAGACAGATTAACTCGTTATTTTTTTGTTATAAAAATAGTTTGCTAGTAACACGATTATTAATATTGCTCCCCACATAAAGTCTTTGAAAAAGTTACTTACTTTTAGCATTCCTAGTCCACTCGATAAAACTTGCATTGTAATGACTGCCATTACAACACCAGCTACTTTTCCTTTTCCACCATAAGGGTTAACCCCACCCATTACAGCAACCAAGATAGCTTGTAGAATATAACTCGTTCCGAAATCAGCTTTTGCAGAGTTAGCAGCTGATGCCATCAAAAGACCTGCAATAGAGGCAAGTGAAGCACTTATTATGTATGCCTTTATTGTAGTAGATGTAACGTTTAATCCAGAAAACTTTGAAGCGATTGAGTTAGAACCAGCCATCTGAAGTTTTAAACCGTAGTCCCTTAAGTTTAAAATAAAATATGAAAACACAACAAATACAATAAAGACAATCAAAGGAAATGGAAGCCCAAAGACAGTTCCACCACCGACAAGCGAAAAGGTATCTGGTAAGCCTACAATCGATTTCCCTTTTGTAAGAACTAAAGCTATTCCCATAAACAGCTGCATCGTTCCTAAGGTAACAATTATAGCTGGAATACCAACAACTGCGACCAGTAATCCATTAATAAGCCCGGCGAGTATACCTATCAATAATGCACAAATAATACCTAATAGAATATAAGGTATAGATGTAGCCATAGTCGCACCTACAGGTACTAAATGAACCATCACCATCGACGCTATAATGGCTGATAAGTTAGCCGTACTAACGATGGATAAATCAATTCCACCAGAAACCATGGAAAACATCATAGCTAGTGTAAACAATCCTAAAATAGGAAATTGATAGGATATCGAAAGCATCATTCCTTTAGACAAAAACACACTAGGATTCATAATGGTCATAACAATAAAAACACCTAGCATAATAAAAAACAATAAGGTTAAATCTCCGTACCTATCAATAAAATCTTTATTAATATTTAATACTTTTTTATTTTTATTCGTTTTTATTAAGTCTGGCAATCTTTACACCCCTTTGCATCAATCCGCCATAATTGGATTTCTCTTTACAAGTGACTTTTTCACCTGAATTGCTGTAATTCCAGTTCCCATCAAAATAAGTGCACCGATAACAAATCGTTGCCAATAAGAAGGTATTCCTAATAAAATAAGGCTATTTTCGATAATTAAAATTAATAATAACGCCACAAATGAACCAAAAACAGTCCCATGTCCACCCGTAATTCTAGCTCCGCCCAATACGACTGCTGCAATAATTAATAATTCTCCACCAAGAAGATCCGTACCATTAGCGGTTCGACTCATAATTGTGTGAATGATACCAGCTACTCCAGCCAACATACCAACAAAAGAATATACAAATATTTTTATCCTTCTCGGTGAAATCCCCATTCGTTCAGCAGAAACCTCATCTCCTCCTAATGCATAAATAGATCTTCCTATCATCGTATATTTTAGTAAATACCATCCCAAAATAACTACCGCCACTGTAATTAAGAAAACAGTCGGAATACCGATAAGCCCAAAATCGGTAGATACTTCAATAATTCTAGACTTTGAAAGATCAATCATCGATTGTGGCAATCTTGTAATTTGACCTTTATTTATAAATGTCAGTAAAAATCCGCTATAAAGAGATGCGGTTCCCAAAGTAACAATAAGTGTGGGTAAATTAAAAAATGCAATGAATATAGAGTTAATAAACCCTAGCAATAATCCGATCAGCGCTCCCATAACAAATGCTAATATAACAGGTCCTTCATAATCCATATCAGTTAGTATAGAAGATGTTGTATACATACTAAATGCTGCAATCGCTGGAAAGGAGATATCTATCCCCCCAGAAATTAAGACGATTAATGTACCAATCACGAAGATTCCTGGCACAATACCTCCACGAATTAAGTCAAACCAATTATTCATTGAAAAGAAAGTACTGTTTTGGCTTCCAATAAAAAGAATAAGTAGTATAACTACGATAGTTATATAAAATTCATTGCTTTTTAATAGCTGTTTCATACTCCACCAACTTTCAGTAAAAATATATTAATAAACTATCTACTTATGGAAAAGTCATTTGTATTATCTATTGAAATTATTCTTCCTTTGTCCATCGTTATTATTTTATTACAATTTTGTTTAAGTTCAGGGATATCATCTGAAATTACAATTACGCCCATACCTTTTATCGCTTGCTCTTTAATAACATCATGTATTTCTTCTTTTGAACCAATATCAACACCTACAGTAGGACTATTTAATATTAATATTTGCGGCTCACTCGCCAACCATTTTGATAAGACAACCTTTTGCTGATTACCTCCAGATAATACACTAACATTTCTTTTTGGATACTTTGCAACAATTCCCAAATTTTCAATCCAATGATTTACAGATTCTTTTACTTTTTTATCATCAATAACTTTAAAACCCTTTAACAAATTTCCAATTGTTGAAACAACAATATTTCGTTCAATCGATTGTTCCAAAAACAAACCTTTTGTCAAACGATCCTCTGGAACATAGACAATTCTCCTTTTTATGGCTTGCCTAGGATTTCCAATAGTTACCTCTTCACCATTAATTTTCATACTTCCAGAGTCTGAAGGAGTAATTCCGAAAAGAGCCTCTGCTAATTCAGTTCTTCCAGATCCTAATGTTCCTGTAATCCCAATAATGTCTCCAGGATAGACCTCTAAATTAATACCAGCAAACATTTGCTTCAACCCAAAATCGTGTAGTTTAAGAAGTGGTTTACTGTCCTTATTAAATGATGATTTGTATATTGTTTCTTTAATCTCTCTACCAGTCATATAATAGATCATTTTGTTTGTATCTAAATCTTTCACCAATTTTTCAGTAACATTTTCACCGTTTCTTAAAATGGTTACACGTTCAGCAATTTCAAATATTTCTTCTAATTTATGACTAACGAATAGTACTGAAATCCCTTCATTTTTTAAGTTTGTTATCACACGAAAAAGTGATTGAACCTCTTTACTCGTTAATGCAGTAGTTGGCTCATCCATTACAATCAATTTCGCATTATAAAGGAGAGATCTTGCGATTGCGATTAGCTGTTTATCCGCTACAGATAGATTTTCCACTTTTTCATTAATATCAATCTCTACGTTTATAGTTTCTAAAGCTTGCTTCGCTATTTTGCGAAACCTTTTCCAATTTACTATTTTTTTGTTGTTCGACATCTCATAGCCTAAAGCAAGGTTTTCTGTCACGGTTAAATTTGGAAATATTGAAAAGTCTTGATATATTACTTGAATTCCTTCAAGTATTGATTCCTTCGTGTTTAATTTATTATATTGCTTCTGATTTATATGCATTTCACCATCATCAGGTATATGTACTCCCGACAATACTTTAATTAATGTTGATTTCCCACACCCATTTTCTCCGGCTAGACAATGAATTTCCCCAGGATATATAGTTAAATCCACATTTTTAAGTGCTTTGACACCACCAAAGTTCTTGCTTATATCTCTCATCTGAATTAATGGGTCCAAGAGAATAACACCTTCCTCTCAAATAAAATATTTACTGTAATCAATGCCTATACTTGGGTCTAATTTGATTCATATTTCTTGACTTGTTAAGACTTCATAAAGAGGAAAAGTATTTACAATCACCTCTCCTCCCAAACAAATCATTAAACATGTCGAATTCTTTTAATTAGCCTAAATCGATTTAACTTCTATTGTTAAAAATCATATTTATCAAGATTGTTTTTATCAACTTTTACTGGTGCATTACCATATAAATACTTTCCATCTACAATTAGATTTTCATATCCTGGAATACCAAGATCCAGTCCCTCTTTAATTTCATCTTTTTTTCCATCAAGAATCATAACAGCCAATTTATTCATCACGTAACCAGCATCCGCCGGATCCCAGAAGGTAATTGCATGCATAGAACCATTTTCAATATATTGCCCACTTACAGATGGTACACTCGTTCCAACAACATGAATTTGACCTTCAAGTCCAAGTTCTTCAATAGCCAATGATGCCCCAGGTGCATCATTGGATGATGAACCTTGATATCCTTTTAAGTTTGGATGTGTCTTTAATACTTCTCTAAATCTTGCGCTTGCTGTTTGTAAGTCATCATTTGTTTCAACTTGTCTTTCAATTGCAATCATGTTTGGATAAGCTTCCTGTTGTCTGTTATAAGCCGCTTCCTCCCACGCCATATGCGAATTAGATGTTAAACTACCTACAGCAGTCATGTATTCGCCTTCTTCACCCATAGCTTCGGCAAGGCTATCCATTAAGAATACCCCGTAGTCTGAATTATTAAATGCTTCAATATTATAATCGACGTTTTCCATTCCATCTGCTTCATGAGTAATAACGACAATGCCAGCATCTCTTGCTTTCTTTAATACCGGTTCCAAAGACTCAGCTGAAAACGGAACAACTGTAATTGCGTCTACCTGTTGTGCAATTAAATCTTCTATAATTTGAACCTGCAATGCAGCATCTGCTTCTTGTGGCCCTTGCTGAAATGCATCATGACCAGTGTCTTCAGCAAATCTTTCAACACCTACTCCCATACGGTCAAACCAACCAACACCTGTTAACTTTACAACTGTAGCAATCTTGTATTTCTCAGCAGTATCTTTAGCTGTACCATCATCTGCACCTTCTTTTGTTGGAGGTGATTCATCCGGACTACATCCAATAAGTAAAGCAGACAATACCGCCAGTATAAAACCGATAAAAAGTAACTTATTCTTTTTCACAAATATCTCCCCTTATTATTAATTATTTTTTAGTGACTTTATATTAAACTGTCATGCTTTACATAATGATCACCCTCTCCAATTATTAAACTAAAAAAGTAAAATATATATTTTGTCTATCAAAGCCAAATTATCGTTAATTACAGTGTTCAATACTAATTCCCTTTGTTATAGAAACAGTCTTGATATTAGTCTCTTTAATTACTGTACATTTGTTTATATTCAGTTAATTTCATTCATCAACATTTTATTATTTTCATAAAGTTTTCTATATATATTATAATTACGTTCCAACACTTCACAATTTTCTTTCTTTGGTTCTACTTTGTAATCCAGTTCAACCCATGTATCAACATCTTTCAGTTCGAAATGCCAACCTAATGCCATCGCACATAAAAATGCATTTCCATAAGCTGCACCTATCGTTACATTTGGTACGTTTTGACTCATATTACATATATCACTAACGCTTTGTACCCATAAATCGCTTTTTACACCCCCACCAACTATTACCGCTCTTTTTATTGATGTATTTAACTTTTTCATTTCATCAATATTGTGACGTATAGAAAAGGCAATCCCTTCAATAATAGATCTATATATATCTTCCTTCGTATGTTGCAAGGTTAGTCCAAATATCATCCCTTTAGCATTTGCATGATGTATCGGGGTTCTTTCTCCACTAAAATAAGGAAGTGTTATTAGTCCATTAGAACCTACTGGACTCTTTAAAGCTTCTTTTGTTATATAAGTATATAGGTCAGACGTATCCATCTTTTTCATTTCACTTTGATCCATAAATGGAAGCATTAATTTGTCTAAATACCATCTTGTTAAAGAGCCTGCTGTAGATGTACCGCCTGTTATTGTATATAACCCTTCTACCGCATGTATATTTGGCCAGAAGCTACGTGTGTTTTGAAGAGAATCCACAATATTAATAAAGAAAGTAGAACTACCATACATTAACATTAAATCACCCGGGTGAATGGCTCCAACACTAATTGATTCCGATAACGCATCAGCCGTTCCAGCGATTACCTTGGTTCCTTGCGTTAATCCTGTTTCCAGTGCTGCTTCCTTAGTAACTTCCCCAATAATTTCATGGCTCCATGCCAAGTTTGGCAGTTTATCTGCCTCTGTTATTTTCGGTACTATTTCATCATCCCAAGATAAATTATTTATATTAAATAGGGGTGAATAAGATGCAGCAGTGTAACGGTCGATAATGAACTCATTCGTAAGTTTATATGCCACATAACCCGATCCACATAAAAATTTATAAGTTTTCTCATAAACTTCTGGTTCATTTCTTTGAATCCAAAGAATTTTTGGACCAGATGATTGAGAAGAAAGATATTGGCCACCTTTTTCAAAAATTACATCTTCACCAATCTCATCATTAAGCAGTTCTATTTCTTTATCGGCTCGTGTATCTACACCATATAGAATTGCCTTTCTAAGTGGAATACCTTTTTTATCTATTGGCACAACTGCCGGGGCAATAGCACTGACACCAACAGCCTGAATTTCCATTGAATCAATGCTATAGCTTAGTTTTGCTTCTTTTATAATGGAATTACTTAATAGTTTAAAATCATTCCACCATACATTTTCAGCATCATGTTCAGCCCAGCCTGGACGAGGTACTTCTAACTTATGAGGAACTGACTTTGTGACAATAATTTTCCCTTCACTATCTACAAGTACACCTTTTGATTCATATGTACCTATATCAATCCCCAGTACATAAGCCATTTAACTCACCTCTTATTAATTCTTATATTCCAAAACTCTAAACTACTTCAATGTATTGTAATCGCTTTCAATTAATTTGGTTGACGCTAGATTAACTTATAATTTCAATACTTTTTTCATGTTTTGTTTTCTCTTAGAATCACTTACTGATATATTCATATATTCCTTTATAAAATAATGCACCGACTGTTGCACCGGGATCGATTTTCCCAATTGATTGTTCCAAATATCTACCTGCCCTACCATGTTGGGATTGCATATTTACTGTATCGTTCATTCCTTTTACCGCTGCATTATAAGCTTTTTCAATTGCTTCATTCATTCTTTCTTTATTGTTAATAGATTGTTCCAACGATATTGTGGCGGGTGAAAGCGAATCCAATATTGTCTTATCGCCTACTTTCGCCTTTCCTCTATCCATTATTCCTACCTCGATTTCCTTTAACATATCCCGGAAGCCCTCTAAATTTAATTCTGTTTTACCTTTTAATGCCTTCCCTGCTTTTATAAACCCTGAGGCAAAAAGTGTCCCCATTGTTGATGGCGCACTGTCTGCTAATGTCATTCCGCTTCGTAATAATAGACTACCTACATCAACAAACTCTTCATTATCTGCATATTCCTTTATAGATCGGAACCCTCGAGACATGGTCAAACCAATATCTCCATCGCCAATTGCTCCATCTAATTCACATAAATAATCCTTATTTTCATCCATTATTAGGCTGACGTCACCGAAAATACCAATTATATCTTTAATCGTCAATTCACGTTCCATCACTTCAACCCTTTCCATTTACTTTTGAATGAAAAATGGTGTTTCAAATGGATCATCCATTAGTTCTTTAAATTCTTCATTTAGCTTAAATACAGAAATTGATAAACCGACCATTTCGAAGGAAGTGGCATACTCGCCTATATAGTTCCGATAAATTTTCACATCTTTTTCTTCCAATACCTTATATACTTTACGATAAATAATATACTGCTCTTCTAGCGGAGTAGAACCCAAGCCGTTAATTAGAACTGCAACTTCACTTCCAGCAGGTATATCCAAATCCTCCAAGATAGAAGTTATAATTTTTTCAGCAACAATATCTGCTGTTTCAATTTTACCTGTTTGTATACCTGGCTCCCCATGTATACCAATTCCAAGCTCCATTTCGCCATCCCTTATTCTAAACGTTGGTTTACCGACCGCTGGAAGTATGCACGGAGTTAACGCTATTCCCATTGTACGTACATTATTATTTGCCTTTATAGCAATATCCTTAACCTCTTCCAAAGTAGAAAATCTTTCTGCTTTCGCTGCAGCAACTTTATATATGAAAAACATCCCCGCTACACCACGCCGCTTGTCTTCTCCCCCTTTTGGATAAGATGCTACATCATCAGTTGCGACAACATTCTCCACTTTAATTTCTTCCATATCAGCTAAGTCCGTAGCCATACCGAAATTCATCACATCTCCACCGTAATTACCATATAACGCCAATACACCGACTCCACCATCTACTGCCTTAATTGTATCTAATATTTGCTGGGCACTTGGAGATTGAAAAACATCGCCTACAGCTACCCCATCTAACATTCCTTCACCAACATATCCAAGAAATAATGGTAAATGTCCTGTACCTCCACCTGTGACAATCCCTACTTTGTTTTTAGTAGGAGAACTTTTTCTTGTTAATGAACGATTATCCTCACGAACACTTTTTAATTTATCGGAATGAGCTAGTAATAAGCCTTCTAACATTTCATCGACGACTTTGTAAGGGTCATTAATAAATTTCTTCATTACATACTTTTCCTCCAACATTATCACTCCATATATGTTAGTTTATTTACTAATCTTTATAGGCATGGTATACAAAGTTTCATTTAGCATATCAACGAAACAAAGAAGATCATCATAAACCAATTGTATTTGCAATATCAATTACTTTACTCCGAATACATAGTAAATAGATGTTTCACTCACCTTCAAAAATAGTTCACAAAAATACTATCTACATGTTTTTCAATTTAAGTTGACCCATATACTTTTAACTTCTGTATAATTCTCCAAAGCATAGGATCCCATTTCCCTACCAAAACCTGAATTTTTGAATCCGCCAAAAGGGGATGCCGGATCAGTAGCATTGTAGCAGTTAATCCAAATAGAACCCGATTTCAACTTATTCGCAATCTTATGGGCCTTTGTAATATTTTCTGTCCAAACCCCTGCCCCCAGTCCATATTCGGAATCATTTGCCCTTTCAACAACTTCAAGTTCATTTTCAAATTTCGAGACAACTAGTACTGGTCCAAAAATTTCTTCCCTAGAAATTCGCATATCGTCTTCGACATCCCCGAAAATTGTGGGTTCTACAAAGCATCCTTGTTCTGATGCTCCTCCTCCATAGACCAGTTTAGCACCTTCCGATTTTCCAATCTCAATGTAATTTATCACCCGTTCCTTTTGTTCTTCTGAAACAAGTGGCCCCATAGTAATACCTGATTGTAATCCTGTACCTAATTTCACCTTCTTTGCGAGATTGACTAATCTATCCACAAACTCTTCATAAATGCTTGAATGTACATAAGCTCTAGATCCCGCACTACAGACCTCCCCTTGGTTGTACATAATACCGGCAAATACTCCTTCCGCAGCCTTATCTAAGTCCGCATCTTTCAATATAATATTCGGTGATTTCCCTCCAAGTTCAAGAGTAACTCGTTTCATCGTATTTGCCGCTTCTTTCATAATAATCTTTCCTACCTCTGTAGAGCCTGTAAACGCAATTTTGTTAACTAAGGGATGTTTCACAAGAGCTGCACCAGTTGTTTCTCCGTGACCACTGACAATATTAATGACTCCTTTAGGAAATCCAGCTTCTTGAACTAATTTCGCCAAATAAAGTGCCGATAATGGAGTCTGCTCCGCTGATTTTAGGATAATTGTACAACCAGCTGCAAGAGCCGGTGCAATTTTCCAAGCAGCCATCATAAAAGGAAAATTCCAAGGTATGATTTGGCCTACAACACCAATAGGTTCATGACGAGTATAATTTAAAAAATCCCCATTAACCGGAATATGTTGACCCATTAACTTACTTGCCCATCCACTAAAGTATTTAAATTGGCCGATGGCATTTGGCAAATCATTTTCCAAAAGTTCTGCAAGCGGTTTCCCATTATCCAAACTATCAATCTCCGCAATGTATTGTTTATGTTCATCGATAAGGATTGCAAGTTTATAAATCAAATCGCCACGTTCAAGCGGTGTCATTGTAGACCATTGACCATTTTCAAATGCGTCTTTTGCTGCTTGAACGGCACTGTTTACATCTTCCTCTGAAGCCTCATGGATTTCCGCCAATACTTCATTATTTGCAGGGTTTAATGTTTGAAATGTATTATTTGAGGATGAAGAAACAAACTCCCCACCTATAAACAACTTTTTTTCTTCGTTCAAAAAATCCGATACGACCTTAGAAAGTTGTATTGTTTCTATGTTTTGCACAGTGTTCATTAGAACCTCTCCTTTTTTTATCAATTCAAGTTACCCACTATTTTCTCTTTCCACAGGACAGTAGAAATTGTTTATTGGTTGTTGTGATATTCAAATCATATCGCTTTCGTCAATATTATTTCAATGTCCCTTCTTGATGCACATCGTGGATTTGCTTCCAAATATAAGTCATCGTTAAATGCTATATCCGTCAATACTCCAATACCTTCCTCTTTCACACCGATCTCGCTCAAATATTCTGGTCTCCCTACTTCTTTCGTTAATTCCTTCACCCTTTTCACACCAGCTTTCGCCACATCTTCGACAGACATTCCCCGAGTGTTCACTCAGAGTGCCTGAGCGATATCTGAGAGCTTTTCAGAATTTGAAATCCAATTATATTCCAAGACCTATGGAAGCAAAATAGCGTTTACAATTTAATGCGAAGCATCATATTGTGCTCCAATTCCGTAGACTAGTCCAAGACCACCATTTGAAAAAGGATGGACAAAGATTTGGCTGATTCAACAACTCTACCGCCACTCACAGCAATAATATTTTGAATCCCATCATCCTTATGCTTTTCATAAATAGCGTTCATGGCGTTTACGCTTGGGTTCGGTTTTATCTCATTGAATGTCTTTGATTTTTCTTGAATTCCCAGAAGACTATCCCATACTTAGCGATAGCATCTTTCAAAAACTTTAGACTTCCTGATCCAGTATAAAGTGTCGTCTTTTTCATAAATTCCTTAACGTTCTGTTCACTTATTGATTTTCATCTCCCAATCATTTATTTTATTAAACTCTTGATATGTTTCTACTACACGAAGATAAAACTCGACTGATTTTTCTAGCTTACTGATTAAAATCGATTCATCTGGCTGATGAGCTTGGGTCGGGTCACCCGCTCCGCAAATCAATATTGGACAATCAAAATGCTTTCTAAATACTGAGCCATCGGTGTAATAGTTAGCACTTTGACTATGTGCACCTTTTTGATTCATCTCTTGATTCGTAAGTTGAAGTTTTTTTATTAAAGCGCTTTCATTATTATTTTTTAAGGGCTCAAGATTTTGAAGAACAACATAATTAGCTTGAAATTCAACTTTGGTATCTGTAAGTTTAGCTATAATAATGTCAAGTTCATTTAAAATTTTGGAGTTTTGAGATGCTGAGATTGTACGAAAATCTAGATTTAATGTGCAATAATCGGGAACTACATTTGTAGCAACACCTCCTTGAATTGTATTAGTACTTTGGCTCATAACTCCTAACAAATCATCAACTTCATCTAACTTAAAATTTTTAAGTTCTTCCAGAATATACATCATTGAATCAATCGCATTAGTTCCTTCATCCGGCATCGAACCGTGTGCCGTTTTGCCGAAGGTTCTAATTTCAAGCCATAAAGCACCTTTATGGGCAATATATAGATCCATACTACTTGGTTCAGCAATCAGAATTGCTCCAGGATTTTCGATTAATCCTGTTTCAATCGCTGCTCGAGCCCCAAGACAATCCACTTCTTCCCCGACTGTTCCGACAAAAACGACATCCTGTTCTAAAGAAAATTTATTTTCTTGTAGAATCAGCATCGTTTCAAGGATGGCAGCAACTCCGCCTTTCATGTCTGTCGTTCCTCTTCCATACATTCGTCCATCCTTTATTTCAGCCTCGAATGGATTAAAAGTCCAAGGCTGTTCACCGATTGGTACGGTATCTAAATGGCCGTTAAAATATATTTTTTTTAGTGTTGAATCTTTTCCTTTTAATGTTACAACAATGTTTGATCGATTTTCATCTACCTGATGCAACTGACATTCCAGACCACTAACCGAAAGAGTATCGTAAATTAATTTGGCTAACTTATGTTCATCACCTGGAGGATTAACAGTGTTAACCTTCACCATCCTTTGTAAAAGTTCAACCATTCTTTGAGTACTCACACTAGTCCTACCTCCTGAACCTTCAGACAAAACTAACTATTAAGTTTATTTATCTGTTAAGATGACTATAAATCATTTACAATTAGACTTGTATACAAAATAATAATCGTTTAATTATACTTTTATCTAAGGAGGTAAGAATGATGCTATTTAAAGAACTAATGGAGTTGAATTTTCTTAAGGAATCCGAAGTACTCACTACCTGTCCTTTAAAAAATCGAATGAATAATATTACATTTATAGACTCGCCCGATGGAAATCAATGGATAAAAAAAGGAGACTTCGTTTTAACAACTGGTTATTTCGCTTCAGGAACGAATGATTGGGAAGAAAGATTTTATATGTTTATAAAAGGGGTGATTGATAGGAAGGGTTTCGGGCTAGGGGTTAAAATAGGTAGACATATTCCTTATTTGCCGAAAGAAGTCCAACTATATGCAATTAAGAATAACTTCCCAATCCTTAAATTGAATAATGGGATAGCCTGGTCAGATTTTTTATGGGAAATTACCCATGCACTTTCGAAAGCAAAAGATGATGAGATACACCAATTAAATACTATTTACGAGAAGTTCCATAACCACATGAAAGAAAAAGGTGATATTCATCAATTAGCAAAGGTTCTCTACAGCATCATTAAAATACCGTTAACTATATACTTCAAAAAAATGAATGTGAGAATCGATTATCCCGAACAACCAAATCACACTATCAACTTGGACTATTTGATTAGTACTGCTTTTTACGGAATAAGCAATCAAATTCAAATAGTAAAATACGAACAAACCCTATTTACAATTAAATGGATTAATGAAAAAAATAGTCTTGAAGGTGGTATATTTGTTTGGTCGGACTCTGCTGAACTAACACCGAAAATTAAAATAGCCGTTGAACAAGCTGCGATTATAGCAAATCTAGAGGTCGAGAATCAAAATATAATTAAAACTATTGAGCAAAGGCATCTAAACGATTTCATTTTGGAACTAATTAATAATTCGTTTGAAACTAAACACTATGTCCAAAACAAAATGAATTACTTTGATTTCGAAATCGCAAATAATTATCGACTGCTATTGATTAATATTGAACATAATGAAGGTATTTCCAAAAAGAGTTTAATCAATCAAGTTAAATCCATTCAGAATCTCGTTTTAAACAAGGTTTTAATAGGGCAGAATTATGATAATAACTTAATTATCATTATCCCAGAAGATATTTTCGAGTTGACAAAAAGAGAATTATTAAATTTCTTGGATAAAAAGTTTCCGACTATAAATATAAATTGTGGTGCTAGCCGTCCTTATGCATTACCAGAACTTCCCAAGGCTCAAAGGGAGGCCAAGATAGCACTGAGGATTTCAAAAGAAAATCGATTACAAGAAAATCATATTACTTTTTCAAACTTTGAGCATTTAAATATTGAAAGAATCATGTTTTCAGAATCAACCACTGAAGAAGCCCAAAATATATATAAAGAAACCTTACATAAAGTTATTGAATATGATAAATACCACAAAACTGAACTACTTAATACATTACATTTCTATTTTGAATGTAATCTCAATGTAGAAATGACAGGAGAAAGGCTATTCATCCATAAGAACACTGTTAGATACCGATTAAAATCGATTTCATCACTTCTAAATGTCAATTTAGATTCACTTAATACAATTATTCTTCTCAAAATCGCATTTACTTACATCTACTTTAATGAACTGTATTAGAATAAGTGTCTGTCCACAACGAGACCTATATATTTGTAGATTGAAGTGGTGGGTTCGGGGCTTGCCGCGGCAAGAATGTAGTCAACCCTAGAACGGAAATCTACAATCTTAAATGGGCTACCATGAATATTGATTACCATGAACTTTCAGTTATTTACGCGTAATTGAAGGGTACCTGTGCGACAAACAATCATGATAGTTTCTTGCGCAGGTACGCGGCACTAAGTGTATTGGGGGTTTTACCGATAGGCAGGGTTTGGAACTTGAATGAGGGGGCTGTGCAAGACACAAATTCAACGAAATCCATGATAGTTTACGGATTTCGCGATGCACAAGCACCCTTTCTAACATCAGTACATCGATTGATATTTTAAATTTAATATAAGGGAATCAGTTCAAACAACACCAAAAGCCTTAAACACCCCATCTATCGGATCCGAATAAAAATAAGCGTCAAATTTGACGCTTACTCCTTTTCTGACTGTATAAAAAGGTTTTTTTCGACCCAGAACCGTCTAACGTCCATATGAATATAAAATAAAATAGGGTAAGCTACAAAACGTGATTACTTGTCTCTAGCTAGCACCTTTTGCCACAATAAAAATTAATGTCTTAGTCTTAGTCTTAGTCTTAGTCTTAGTCTTAGTCTTAGTCTTAGTCTTAGTCTTAGTCTTAGTCTTATACGATGCTAATTACTAACTTTAAATGGGGTTAAGAACCTCCTAAAGATTGGGTTGATTTGGAGCTAGTATAGATGTATGGACACAAGTTAGTTAAGTCTCTATCCTAATAAATAGAGAGGACGTGTCCGGAATGAAGCAAAAACGTTATAACCAGGAATTCAAACAAACAATCGTCGAACTCTACAGGTCTGGCACATCTGTGAGTGATCTCAGCCGTGAATATGGTGTATCTGAAGTAACAATCTATAAATGGATCAAAGCCCATTACCCAATTGAAAATGGAGGGGGTTTGACTTCCGCTGAAATTGCGGAGATCCAAAAGGAAAACCTTCGCCTTCA
>NZ_JAWLIR010000049.1:0-32968 GCF_033485195.1 Sporosarcina beigongshangi | reverse complement strand
TTACTACTAATATACGAGGGGGAAATAAAATGTCTATTCAATTCACAGCACATGAAGAATTTTTCACATTCCATGATCCAACGCAAGAGCGAAAACTCATTGACCGAAAAACAGAGATCCGGAAAGACCCTTTAACAGGCGAAACATCACGTATTATTTTCGATCCAGGTGCCCCATTTGTCCCCACGGATTATACTGAACTTGCGAAAGAAACTGCGGGTAGCAAATGTCCCTTCTGTCCCGACAACGTACAATCATTTACACCAACCTTCCCTGAAACACTAGTAATGGGAGGACGACTCACCCAGGGCGAAGCAGTCGTTTTTCCAAACCTGTTTCCATATAGTAAACACAATGCCGTTGTCCGCATGTGTGATCAGCATTATGTGAAGCTCGATGAATTCACGGATTCAATGATCGTCGAATCATTTTCAGCAGCACATGATTACTTGAATAAAGTCATTGCGCAAGATCCAAATACAGCATATGCCTCCATCAACTGGAACTACTTACCGCCTTCAGGAGGCAGTATTTTACATCCGCATATTCACGTATTAGCATCCGAACTGCCAACGAACTACCAAGCAACAACATCATCAGCTGCCAAACAATTTCACAAGACACAAGGTCAAAACTTCTACGATACGTTAGTGAAACAAGAGTGCGAGCTAGCTGAACGTTTCATTGGAACAGCCGGAACAATCGACTGGTTACATGCGTTCGCACCGAAAAGTCACACCGACTTTATCGGAATTTTCAACGCTTCTTCCTTGGATGAATTGAGTGATAATAACTGGAAGGATCTTGCCAATAGCATGATACTTTTTTTCCGTTATTTTGAAAGCATTGGTATCGCTAGCTTTAACCTCGGGCTCTTTATTCCTATCGCCCCAAATAACTCGGAACGAGTACATGTACGCATCGTCCCCCGCCTAACCGTCGGTGGTTTGCAAACTAGCGACATGAATGTTTTCAATTTCTTGCATAACGAGCCACTATGCTTAAAAGTCCCAGAACAAACAACACAGGCAGTCGCCACATACTTTGCTAAATAAAAGGCGAAGCTGGACAACAATGCTACTGCTGTCCAGCTCCGCTTTCACTTTAAAATATTGCGATTATAAACGGTAAAAAGAAAATAAATACTACAATAAATATCAAGATTGCCGGGATGACAACCGTCCAAAATCCCCGCCAGGCAGAAAATTGGTGTGCCTCGGCAATAGCCATAATACTGATGACAAATCCCCATACCCCAATAATGAAACTAATTGTCCCACTAAAGAGTAGCCAAATAAATTTGCCACCTGTAATAATAGTATCTTCAGTGAAAAGCGATTGGCCAAGTAAGAGCAAATCAGGGATCCATAAAATCCCCCCAACAATAACAGGAATAAAGGTAATGGCAAAGGCCTTTTTCAACTCTTCAAACCTACCAATACCACCTAGCCATGTTCCAACAATCGTAGCAATTCCAGCACTAATCCACCAACCAATTATCCCTAAAATAGGTCCCATAATAATAGCCACAACGAAAATTTTCGTTAGTGACATCGTATCACCTAAATCATTTTGCGACGCCCCATTCAACATATCGAATATTCCTGCTATCAAGGCTAAAATAATGGCAAAACGCATCGGTTTAAAATCAATTGCATAACGAGCTGCCTCTTTTGGTCTTAGCCAAACAGCCGTCCATACATTCAAATCTCCTTTGTTATGCATAAATGAACACCCCTTTCACTACCTATTCTACGCATGGCAAGTAATTAAGTTTCATAATAAATAAAAAGGATGGAGAAGTGTATCACCTCTACATCCTTACTGCCACTAATCGTCGCCATATGGACGTGTAACTAGTGTATTGAATTTCGTTGTCTTTTCTTATTGCCCTTCAATCGCCTTTAACTGATCCAATTGAATCATCCCATCAATATCACTGCTTTTAATATAATCGGCTTCTTTACTAATATCGGCCATTTCTTGAATGACCTGTTCATTGACCGACGTTGTCACTTCAAGATGTGAAAATGCAACTTGCAGTTCTTCTTTATTGATTTCCTTCCCCGTCAAGCCCTTGATATGTTTGATAACGAGATCCTGGCTCTCTTCAGGATTTTGTTTAATGAAATCAACAGCTTTCGTATGAGCTGTTAAATAAGCAGTGACAAATGGTTCATTGCTCACAAAGTTTTTAGTCGCCGCAACAACTGTATTCGTCGATTCTCTGCCCCATGCAAAGGACTCCCAATCCAACAATAATTTGCCGTTCGCCTGTGTTTCTAAAATATAGCCCCATGGCTCTTGTGTCGCTGCCGCATCCACTGATTTTTGAATGAACAGCGTTGCTGTATCGGCAGGTGCTGCCGCAAACAATTCGACTGTTCCACCATTTGATGTCGGCTTTAATCCTACGTCATTCAATGCTTTACGCAGCATAACGTCCTGTGTGCTACCAATGACAGGAATCGCAACTTTTTTACCGTCTAAGTCCGCGAGGTTTGTAATATTACTATGTTCGCCTGCGACAAGCACAGCTCCACCATTAACAGCTCCCGAGATAATATGGTAATTACGATCTTTCACATATAAATTTAATAATGGTCCCGGTCCAACAGTGCCGACATCGATTGATTTTGTCACCAATGCTTCCGTGAACAAGCCACCGTTACTAACTGTCTTCGTATTAATCTTAATATCTTCCCCGAACTCTTCAGCAAAATAACCTTTTTCTAAGGCAACTATCGTCGCAATATGTGTTAAGTTTGGAAAATAACCGATATTCACTTCTTTACTGCCTGCTGCACCTTGATCTCCTTTGCCGCATGCTGTTCCGACAGCTAATACGAACAAAGAAATAAGTCCAATCACTAATAATTTTCGATTCATTTCACTCTCTCCCCCGAGCTTCAAAGTTTTCTACTATTTCCCTTCAATTTCCTTCAACTGATCCAGTTGAATCAATCCGTCAATGTCATTACTACGGACATAACCTGCTTCTTTACTAATATCAGCCATTTCCTGGATGACTTGCTCATTCACAGAGGTTGTCACTTCGAGTCTAGAAAAAGCAACCTGTATTTCTTCTTTATTGATTTCTTTTCCAGTTAAATCTTTGATATGTCGGATGACAAGCTCTTGGCTTTCCACCGGTTTTTGTTTAATAAAATCAACTGCTTTTGTATGTGCTGTTAAATATGCCGTTACAAATTGTTCATTTTCCAAAAAGTTTTTAGTTGCCGCAACTACGGTATTAGTCGTTTCTTTCCCCCAAGCAAACGACTCCCAATCCAGCAGCACCCTTCCATTCGCCTGCGATTCTAAAATATAGCCCCATGGTTCTGGAATTGCTGCCACGTCCACGGATTTTTGAATAAATAGCGTTGTCGTATCTGCCGGTGCTGTTGCAAACAATTGGACTGTTCCACCATTCGATGTTGGCTTCAGACCGACATCATTAAGTGCTTTTCGCAACATAATATCTTGTGTATTTCCTATGCCAGGGATAGCAACTTTTTTACCATCTAACTCTACAAGATCAGTAATATTACTATGTTCACTTGCAACAAGTACGGCTCCGCCATTGACAGCACCTGAAATAATATGATAACTAGGATCTTTTACATAGAAGTTCAATAATGGACCTGGCCCGACAGTTCCAACATCGATTGATTTTGTCACCATGGCTTCCATAAACAACCCACCACTACTGACCGTTTTCGTATTAATCTTGATATCTTCCCCGAAAGCTTCAGCAAAGTAACCTTTTTCCAATGCAACAATGGTAGTGATATGCGTTAAGTTCGGAAAGTAGCCGATGTTTACTTCTTTGCTACCTACCGCTCCTTGTACTCCTTTTCCACATGCCGTCCCTATACTTAATACAACCAAGGAAATAATTGCGAGCACAATTAATTTACGCTTCATTTATTTTCACCCCAAATTTAAAGTTTCCATCTTATTTAACTAATGCCCCACTTCTTCTGTACGCTACGCTCTAATCGTAAGAACACTAAATTATCCATAATCGTACCGATGACACCAATGATAATCATGACAGAAATCACTAAATCCATCTGCCCCAATGATCTCCCGGTTTCAAGTAGATGGCCAAGTCCTCCTCCACCCCCAAGTAGTTCACCAGCCATCAACGCACGCCATGAAAATGCCCAAGCGATGCGTAAGCCTGATATAATTTGTGGAACGGATGCAGGTAAAATCACCGTACGTAAAAAGTGAAAACCATTTGACCCTAGCGTTTTAGCAACTCGCTGATACAATGTCGGTACATTTTTAAAGCCACTTGTCGCACTGATTGTCATGGTCCACGTAGCACCAATCGTGACGATAAACAAAATAGAGAAGTTATTTAAACCAAACCATATAATGGCGAGCGGAAACCACACAATACTTGGAATGGATTGTAAAGCCGTTATCAAAAAACCAAGTGTATCCTCTACCAGTTTAGAACGCCAAATTAGATAGCCTAGAAATAGACCAATCACGACCGCAATCGAAAATCCAATCAGCAGTCGAATCATACTCGTAAAAATAGCTGTCGTAATCTGCCCACTAATGATCCCCGTAAAAAGCGTTTGAAGTACTTGGGTTAGCGTCGGAAACATAAAATCCGGTAAGCTCGATAGTCTAGATGTTACTTCCCATATCACCGCTAGTAGCCCGATGAAGAGGGTCCGTCTCCAAAATGTAATCATCCCCCATTTCCTCCTTTAGCACTTTCTCAATTTCACTCTGTAATTCTGCTAATATGACCTTTTCCAAATGGAATGTTACATCATTTGGCGTAATGCCGTCCGTTGATGTTTTTATCGTGTGGGTCGATTTAATTTTCCCTGGACGTGTTTCAAATACAATCACTTTTTCAGATAATAAAACCGCTTCGCGTATATTATGTGTGATGAAGAAAATCGTCACTTTTGTTTTGCGCCATATTTCAAGCAGTTCATGATGCAAAACCATCCTCGTTTGTTCATCGAGGGCTGCAAATGGTTCATCCATCAACAAGACCGCCGGCTCCATAACGAGTGCACGTGCGATCGACACACGCTGCTTCATGCCTCCTGAAAGCTGATGAGGATAGGCATCAATATAATTACTTAAATGCACCATTTTCAACATGTCTTTCGCTTTATCCTGTGCTTCGTTTTTAGCCATTCCTTTCAATAACAAGCCATAGGTAACATTATCAAGGACCGTGAGCCATGGGAATAACCCTGCCTCTTGAAATACGACGACTCGATCTGGTCCTGCATCTGCCACTGTTTTCCCATCAATCCGAATTTCACCTTTGTCTGCCTTTTCAAGACCGGCAATGAGATACAGTAACGTTGATTTTCCACATCCGGACGGACCAACAATTGAAACAAACTGCCCTTTTTCCACTTCTAATTGGATATTATCTAGTACTTTCACTTGCCCTTTTTCTTGATGAGGAAAGCTTTTTTCAATACCATCAATCGTTAAATACATAGGAATTCTCCTTCCCTTTACAATACCAACTAAATTGATAAGTTTTATATCTTTTGTATATAATCGCTTACTTCTATACCATTTGTCAACCATTATTCTTAAAATCCTCTATATTTTTAGAATAGCCACAAAAAAGCTAAATAAAATTACATTTAAACATAAAAACGTTAGAAAAGCACTGTTCAGTGCTTCTCTAACGTCATTTCATGGGTCTTATTTTTCATTACTTTATTACTCAAGTAAAAGGAAGGTACTGATAATACTGTAATTAGGCTTATAATAATAAATACGAATGCTCCTCCATCTAAACTATCTAATAGAAAGCCTCCAAGACTAGGTCCTGCAATTTTACCAACCGAGCTTACCCCCGACAATGCAAAATAAGTGCCTTTTTCATGATCCTCACAAATTTCGTCAATATGTACATCGACCATCGTAAACACAAGTACTTCCCCTGCTGTAAAAATGACCATTGAAAAAATTAGAAAGAGAATATTTCCGCTTTGACCGAATAAAAACAATCCTAGCGATAAACACAAACTTCCAATGATTAAACAAGAAGCTGTGCTAATGACTTCACCTAATCTATAAACAAAGTATTGAATGACTAGTACAGTAATGGCGTTTGTTGTAATCAGCCAGGCAAAATATTTCAGTGCAAGTTCATAGTCAAATGTCAGCCCTAAAAACTGACTAAACGTAGAGTCAAATTGGCTATAACCAAAGCTAATAAAAATTAAAGCTACTATAAAAATAGTAAATCCATAGTCCTTCCTAAATACATAGAACGATTGAAAAATGGATATTTTGCCTGATTTCTCTGGTTCTTTTTCAATAGGATATTTTTTAAATAAAATCGTAAATGTAAAAATATTTATAAGGAAAATAAGTCCAACTGTAAAAAACAATAAATCAGTTCCAAACTGTTGAAAGAAAATAGATGTAAGTGGAGCGATTGCAGCAGAAATATTGATTAGGAAATAGCGAATATTAAAAATAAACCTCCTGTTTTCTTGTTCCGTATAGAAACTAAGTAAAACACGGTAGGTCGGCTCCACGACAGCTTGACCAAAACCAAGGATAGCCGCAAACACAATAAACCCAACATACTGGTCAATAAATGGAAAATACACATAACTACCAAAATAAGCTAGCAAGCCAATAAGAATCACTTTGTCCTTCGGATATTTATCTATGTAAGGTCCAATAAAGAAACTAACAATCAATCTAGAAAGCGCCAGCGTAGAAATAATCGTCCCGATCTGAATCCCTGTATAATGAAAATCTTCTAACAAAAATAATGTAAGATAAGGCAGTACTAGAAATGTTCCGAACCTTGCAATAAAAATACTTGCCAAAATTGTAGATGTGACTATATTAAATTTATCTCTCACATAATACCTCCAAACATTAAATAAATTCACCTTCCTAGTGTACCCTTCAAAAAATTGCGAGGCAATCCTTTTTCCTATAGTTCGAGATTGAAGTGGAAGTTTTCTGTCGGAAAATGATAAAAACCTTTTGCCCACATTATTCAGGGCAAAAGGTTCAGTCTTAGAATGTAAATAAATCACTCGACAAGTAACGTTCACCAGAATCTGGTGCGATACAGACGACAGTATCGTTCGGCGTCAACCTTTTCGCAACGGCTAGAGCCGCGTAAATAGACGCCCCTCCAGAAGGTCCGACAAGAATTCCTTCCTGCCTAGCAGCACTGCGTACAGTATCGTACGCTTCTTCATCTTTAATCTGAAATATTTCATCGTAGACACTAGTATTTAGCACAGAAGGAATAAATCCTGGGCTTGTCCCAACAAGTTTATGCTTCCCTGGTTCTCCGCCTGATAGTACCGGTGAACCAGCAGGCTCCACAACATGAACAGTAATATTTGCATCATGCTCTTTTAGCGTTTCGCCCGTCCCTGTCACCGTGCCGCCAGTACCCGATGTACAGACAAAAGCGGTCAGTCTTCGATTAATAGATGCCAGGGCATCTATTATCTCCATAGCCGTTGTTGTCCGATGTACGTCTGGGTTAGCGGCATTTTCAAATTGCATCGGAATAAAGCTATTGTCAATTTGCGAAGCTAATTCATTGGCTTTGGCAATGGCTCCCGGCATTCTTTCTTCGCTCGGTGTTAGAACTACCTCCGCGCCATATGCCTTCATCAAATTTATGCGCTCGAATGTTGCATTATCCGGCATGACAAAAATTGCTCGATAGCCCCTCGCCGCCGCATTCATTGCTAAACCAATTCCAGTATTGCCCGAGGTCGGTTCAATAATCGTAGCACCGGTCGTCAATTGCCCATTTTTCTCCGCTTCAACAATCATATTGAACGCCGCTCGGTCCTTCACACTTTTGCTCGGATTGAAATATTCCAACTTCACATAGACAGCCGCCCCATCTGAATCTGTAAGTCGATTCAATCTGACTAATGGTGTATGACCAATTAGGTCAGCTATATTATTTACAACTTTCACCGCCATCATCCTTTCAAACTCCACATTGTCTTTTTATTATAACAAATCAAAGCGTTTAATTCCTACCTTTTTAGTTCACTATAAATCAATAACGCCAAGGAATAGTTTGAATCACGAATAGCCGGTTTACTTGGCATCGAATTTCACCATGTAAACCGGCTATATATAATAGAAGGAAGTCAGATTCAAATAAGCTGATGATGACTCTTTTTTTCAAAGTCATCTATCATCTCAAGAAACGCCTGCTGCATATTATGCGATTGTCGGTACGTTTCATCTGTAATGACTTTCAAGAGACGTAGCTTCGTTTGTTCGTCAATCGAGGCATTTTTCACTTGATCACGAGCTAGTGCAAGAAAATCCAAATAAGCCTTATAGGAGTCATCATACTTTTCTACCAACTCATCGCGAATAACCCTTGCCAATGTAGGACTAGCCCCGTTGGTTGCCACAGTAATGGTTAAATGACCACGCTCTAGCTTAGCAGGTATATGAAAATCACTTAACGAACGGCTATCCACGACATTGACAAGCTGGTGATTTCCAGCTGATGAGGCAACAAGCTCATTGACATACGGCTGATTCGTTGCGGCAATAACCACAATGGCTAGTTGAAGATCCCTCGGTTCAAAAACTTTATTTTTCCACATAATTTGATCATTCAAAAACAAAACTTCCATTTTCGAATGAAGGACGGGGCTAATAACCGTTACATCGGCACCTGCCTGTAATAAGCCGAGTGTCTTTCGATAAGCAATGGTGCCGCCCCCTACAACGACGGCTGCTTTGTTTTTCATATTCAACATCATTGGATAGGCTCCCATTTTATTCACCTTTTTTCCAATCAATCATGAAATTCCATTCCATTATGAACAGCTTTGACATGACCCGCACGAATGACAAAGTCGCCAAAATGCTCGCCTTCTAACCTTTCTTTTGCATATTGAGCAAACAACGGTTTAAGCAAGGCCAAAATCTCTTCTTCTCCAATATTTTCACGATAAATCTTATTCAAGCGATCTCCGGCAAAACCCGCACCTAAATACATATTGTATTTGCCTGGTGCTTTCCCGATAAAAGCAATTTCTCCCAGTCCAGGCCGAGAACAACCATTCGGACACCCTGACATACGAATTATAATCTCCTTGTCGCGTAAGCCAGATTCATCTATAATAACATCGATTTTATCCAATAGCACAGGTAAATAGCGCTCTGCTTCTGCCATCGCAAGACCACATGTCGGAAATGCCACACACGACATTGAACTACGTCGCAATGCAGAATGATGCGCGCCGTCTGTCATGTTATGCTGATCCAATAACGCTACAATCTGCTTTTTTTTCTGACTAGTCACATTACTAATAACAAGGTTTTGGTTTGGGCTTAGTCGAAAATCTCCCGTATGGATTTTAGCGATTTCTCGTAGACCCGTCATCAGTGGATACCCTTCCACATCTCGAACCCGCCCATTCTCGATAAACAACGTATAATGCCATTTGCCATCATTGCCTTTAATCCAACCATAGCGATCACCATTATGCTCAAAATGATAAGCACGTGCTGCTTCAAGATCCCAACCTAAACGGTTATTGAGCTCGCTTGCAATCCATTCCAGTCCTTTCGCATCGACTGTATACTTAAAACGAGCATTTTTTCGGACAGAACGATTCCCATAATCACGCTGAATCGTAATAATTTTTTCTGCCACTTCAATAATTTGATCGGGCTTGCAGAAGCCAATTACTCTTGCTAACTGGGGGTATGTCGCTGTATCCCCGTGCGTCATCCCCATACCGCCACCAACTGCAATATTGAAGCCTACTAACTTATCATCTTCTAAAATCGCAATAAAACCAAGATCCTGTGAAAATACGTCGATATCATTATTAGGTGGAATCGCCAAGCCAATTTTAAATTTTCGCGGCAAATATAGCTCGCCATACATTGGCTCAACTTCAACCTCTTGACTGTCCACCACTTTTTCACCATCCAACCAAATTTCATGGTAGGCTTGCGTCCGTGGCGATAAATATTCACTTAATTTCCGAGACAATTCATAAACTTCTGCATGAATTTCCGATTGATAAGGGTTCGGATTACACATGACATTACGGTTAACGTCTCCGCAAGCTGCTAACGTATCCATCAATGCTGCGTTAATTTCCTGAATATTTTTCTTCATATTCCATTTTAAAATACCATGCATTTGGAATGATTGGCGCGTCGTTAATTTCAACGTTCCATTACCGTACTTGTTAGCAACATCATCCATCATTAGCCATTGTGCCGATGTCGCAATCCCACCTGGTGCACGTACCCGCACCATGAATTGATATGCCGGCTCTAATTTTTGTCGTTGACGCTCGTTGCGCAAATCACGGTCATCTTGCAAATAACTACCGTGAAATTTCATTAAACGGTTATCATCATCGTTGATCCCCGAACTGATTTGTTCTTCAAGTGATTCCGCTAGTGTTCCTCGCAAATAGTTACTCTCTTGCTTAATGCGTTCGACATCACTTGGCTTACCTGATTGTGGCGGTAGTACAATTTTTTTCGTCATTCTAGCTTGCCCCCTTCACACTTCACTCAATATACATCACGTTGATAGCGTTTTTGCTGTTGCATCTTTGCCAAATAATCCGCAGCTTCCTTCGCATTCAACCCGCCTTCTTCTTGTAAAATGGTTTCCAACGTATCATGGACATCTGACGCCATATGTTTTTCGTCTCCACAAACGTAAATGACTGCGCCCTCTTCTAGCCACTCGAAAAGTTCCTGACTTTTCTCTAGCATGCGGTGTTGTACATACACTTTTTCATCTGTATCACGTGAAAATGCAACATCGACTTGTGTCAAAACGCCATCTTTCGCCCAGCGCTGCCATTCCGTCTGATACAAGAAGTCCGTCACATAATGCTGATCGCCAAAAAATAACCACGTCTTCCCCTCTGCACCAATCTCCTCGCGCTCTTCCAAGAATGCCCGGAATGGTGCAATACCCGTTCCCGGCCCAATCATAATGATTGGCGTATCTGGATTAGCTGGTAATCTAAAGTTTTGATTGCTTTGGACATAAACAGGTAATCTATCACCAGCTTGTGCACGTAGCGCAAATTCGCCTGAACAAACGCCTAGTCGCCCGCGACCGTGTGCATCATAACGAACCGTTCCTACAGTCAAATGAACTTCATCGGGATTGGCTTTTAAACTACTCGCAATCGAATAAAGACGCGCGGGCATCTTGCGTAATATTGCGACAAATTCACGTGCAGGTACTTGCCATGGTCCAAAATCACGAATAATATCCAGCAAATCACGACCGTATATATAGTCTTTCAATTCTTGTTCCTTGCCGTTTGCTATTAAGTCTTGCAAAGCAATGTTCGAAGTCAACTCTGCTAGTTTTTGTAATAATGGCTTTGTAAGTACCGTAATTTCGAAGTTCGACAGCAGTGCCTCACGTAACGGTCGGAATGTTCCTTGCCGATTGACCGCAACAGTGTCCTCAGCACTCCAACCCAATTCTGCAATTAAAGCATCAACTAGTTCAGGTTCATTTTGTGGATAGACGCCTAAACTATCCCCGGGTTCAAATTGTAAATCCGAGCCTTCCAATGACAATTCAATATGGCGTGTTTCCTTATTCGAACCGCGTCCATTCAAGTTTAAATTTTCAAGAATTTCTGCATGGAATGGATTGGTACGAGAGTACTCTTCTTCTCCTGTAGCATCCAAACTACTATTGACTAGCTGACTATCCGTAGATTGACTGCCTTGTAAATCATTTAACTCTAATAATACAGTTGCAAACCACTCCTCCGCAGGTTCATCGAAATCTAAGTCACAATCAACGCGTGGAGCAAGCTGTTTTGCACCTAACTCGAGTAAACGTTCATCGAATTCTTTTCCTGTGTGACAGAAATAATCGTATGAACTATCACCTAAGGCAAGGACAGAATACTGAAGATTTTCTAACTTCGGCGCACGATTCCCCAAAAGAAACTCATAGAAAGGAAGTGCTGTATCCGGTGGATCCCCTTCTCCTTGCGTACTGACAATCAACAGTAGATTATCGACTTTCTTTAAGCTATTCGTCTTAAAGTCATTCATCGACGTCAGCGTAACCTTAAAATTTTCTTCTTGTAAATTTTTCGTTAACTTGCTTGCTAGCGCTTGTGAATTGCCTGTTTGTGAACCAAAAAGAATCGTTACTTCCTTTGTACTGACCTTTTTGACAATTTCCTGCGCTTCTAAAACAGCTGTGCTACTGGACTCAGTTGCTTGGTGTCCAATTTGCCGAGCACTTAAATAACCACCCAACCAAATTTGCTGCGTCTCTGTCAGTTCTGGCAATAGCTGATTGAGAAGTTTTACCTGCTGCTCATTGAACGGACTGTTCATCACTTGAAGAGTCATTGTATCCACCTCACATTTTAATAATGTCATGCATAATCATCATTTAAGCCTAATCTTTTCATTTTTTTCAATTTGAACAATAACATTATCTTGAACAACCAAAGTAATCGAGCCATAATTCATCGTTGTCAACATCGTCTTTAGCGTTTCAATCGCTAGTTCAACATTGTCTTTTTGCTCTCCCATCGTCGGCTTCATCCTTTCAACACATACTATATCGCTTGCAATACTGCCGTTTCGGCTAGCAAGTCATTCACTCGCTCAACAAGAACATCTTGAACGTATTTGTGATAGCCTAAATTTTCACAAAGAATAATTTGCTGTCCATTTGTGGAATGCTGAGCAATTGTTCTCTCAATTCCGTTCATGAGGATACCCGAGAATAATAAATAAGGGATGATAAAAACCTGTTGCTCTGTTGTTTGTTGTAATTGCTCCAAGGCTTCATCAAACGAAGGGGATGTTCCATATAGGAAACAAACGTCCACTTTTGTAAAGGGGTATTTTTTAGCGAGTAGATGAGCAATCTCTGATAAATCACGTTTCACAGCTTGATCACTGCTTCCCCGCCCAACAAGCAACACTTGGGCATCTCTTTCAATTGGTACTTGTTGTTCAATCACACGATCATATAGACTATCCACCATTTTAGGATGAACACCAAACGCTTTGCCATATGTAAATTCCACATCAGGATACATGATCTGCCCGACTTCAATTTCAAAAGGAATGTCCTCATTAGCATGATGCGCTGTTAATAAGAGTATGGGAACAATAGCAATTTTAGTTGCGCCTCGTTCTACACATTTGGTAATCCCTTCATCCACACTTGGTGAAGCTAGCTCCAAAAAGCAAATTTCTTGAATCGGAACATCAATCAGAACCTGGCAGTTTTCAATAAATTGAAGTGCCTCCTCAACGCCGGCCTGAATCCTACTTCCATGCCCTACATATAAAACGGCTTGCATATAGCTCCCTCCCTATCAAATTGAGACTTCGTTCAATTCACATTGCTCAAACCATTGAAGCTTATTATGAAAATTAACCACCTCGCCAACAATAATCATGCTTGGATTTTTAATAGTAGATTTATTTACGACATCAACAATCGTTGCAAGCGTACCAGTCACAGTTTGCTGTGTTTCTGTAGTTCCCCAATGTATAAGAGCAACTGGCGTACTAGAGGGCTTGCCGTACTTCGTCAATTGCTTACAAATATAAGGTAAATTCCCTACCCCCATATAAATCGCAAGCGTATCAATGCCCTTTGCCAGGCTTTCCCAGTGAATGGAATCATCTTTTCCAGCGCGCATATGCCCTGTGACGATGGCGAAACTAGAACTCAATTCGCGATGCGTTACAGGAATGCCCGCATAAGCTGGGGCAGCAATTCCAGCTGTAATCCCCGGAACCACTTCAAACGGTATCCCATGATCTACAAGAGTCTCAGCCTCTTCAGCACCTCTCCCAAAAATGAATGGATCTCCACCTTTTAACCGTGTCACTGTCTTTCCTTGCTTCGCAAATTTCACTAAAAAATGATTAATTGTTTCCTGAATCATGGCATGGTAATTCGGTAATTTCCCACAATAAATCAAATCAGCTCCGGGTTTTGCATAACTTAATAACTCTTTATTAATTAAACGGTCATACAAAATGACATCCGCCTCTTGAATACATTTCAACCCTTTAACGGTGATCAAATCAACATCGCCAGGTCCAGCTCCTACTAAATAGACTTTTCCCATCTTCTTCTCTCCTCTCACCGTTTTATTTCATAACCAATTTACGTATGAACAACCTGTTTCTGCAATCCGTCAATCAGTACTTCAATTACTTCCGGACGACTAAACGTTGCAGGTGGTTGCTCACCGTTGCGTAGCATTTCCCTGACCTTCGTCCCTGACAATATGACATGATCACTCGCATCATGAGGGCAAGTTTTTGGTGTCGCCATGCTCGCACATTTATTGCAATAAAAACTATGTTCGAAGAATAATAGCGTAATCCCAAGTTCTTCAGGCGTAAAATTGCTGAATATTTTTTGGGCATCATAGGTTCCGTAGTAATTTCCAACACCTGCATGATCTCGCCCAACGATAAAATGCGTGCAACCAAAGTTCTTTCTCACCATCGCGTGAAATACAGCCTCACGTGGTCCGGCATAACGCATCGCTGCAGTAAAAACCCCTAAAAACACATGGTCTTTCGCATAATAGTTTTCCAATAATACTTCATAGCTTTTCAATCTGATATCCGCTGGTACATCATCCGACTTCGTTTCCCCGACTAATGGATTTAAAAACAAGCCGTCCACAATTTCCAATGCTGTTTTTTGAATATATTCATGCGCACGATGTACTGGGTTTCTCGTTTGAAAACCAACAACACTTTTCCAACCAAGTGCCAGAAACTTCTCGCGCGTTTTGGCTGGATCATACAGGTAATCTGAAAATTCGTTCAAAGGGCGTCGCTGAATAAGTGTAATTTCTCCACCTAGATAGACATTTGGTCGTTCAAACAGTTTTTTTACACCGGGATGCTCTCGATCTGTCGTTTGAAACACCAGTGCAGCCTCTTGTTCTTTATCAGGTGTGAAAATATCCGATACTTCAAGTACCCCATAGACTACGCCAGCTCTTACTAATTTCACAACACTACCAATTGCAATATTCTTCGCGTTTTCCTCTGTTGTAGGCAATGTGATTGGAATCGTCCAAGGTTCACCCGTGGTCAACCTCATTGTTGTCACAACAGAATGATAATCTTTTTCAGACAAAAAACCACTTAACGGACTGTATGCACCCGTCCCGATCAAATCCAAATCACTACTAGATATCTCATCAAGTTCAACAGTTTCAGTAAGCACATCTAGTTTAAAATTTGGATTCCAACGATTAATTAATACTCCACCATGCGGTTGACTCAAAGCCATTGTAATTCCCCCATCAGATTCGTTAATTTTTATGCAAGCCACATTCTGTCTTCGTTTGATCAGCCCAGCGCCCCGACCTCGAACCTGTCGTAGTATCTCCTGGCAACGTACAAGGTGCACAGCCAATACTAGGATAGCCCTGATCATGCAACGGATTATAAGGCAATTGATGTTGGTCAACATATGCCCAAATATCCTCCCATGTCCAATGAATAAGCGGGCAAATTTTAACTGATTGAAATGTTTCGTCTTTATTGATGAAATTCGTCTGACTTCTTGAAGGAGATTGCTCTCGTCTAAGTCCCGATAACCATGCAGTTGCACCGCTTAACGCTTCACGGAGTGGAATCACTTTTCGCAAATAACAACAACGATCGGGTTGTCTTTCCCACAGCTTATCGCCTAGTTTTTCCGCCTGCTGCTCGACGCTATCGGCTGGCTTTTTCAATTCAATTGCCAATTGCGGATAGCGTTGCCGCACTTCGTCAATCAGGGCATACGTTTCTTGAAAATGAAGCCCTGTATCTAAAAATACCACTTTCGCCGTCGGTTTAATTTGCGAGATTAAGTCAATCATCACAATACCTTCAACACCGAAGCTACAAGCGTAGACGAGTTCCTCATCATACTCCGTATACGACCAGCGCAAGACGTTTAAAGCACCTTTCGTTTCATCCTCTATTGCAAAGTCTGGCGGATCCGTTTCTGCCCAATCCATATACGTCAGATTTCCCATTGCAATTCTCCTTTCTCCAAGGATATAAAAAGGCGATTTTAATCTGTCTTCGATTAAAATCGCCTCTGGCTGTCCAGTCAGCTAATGATTATTGATTATAATATCCTTATAATTCCTATGTGTCAAGTAGGTTTTAAAGTATTTTATGCCCTTTTTCTCAAAATGTTACGGCAATAACCATTTTTCAAATATATTGTTTCTTTTTCAAATAGGCAATAATAACTTCAACCGATGCTTCAATACTTAATTCATTAGAATCAATGATGATTTCAGCCTGCGTCGGCTCTTCGTAAGGAGCATCAATTCCTGTAAACCCTGTGATTTCACCTAATCTTGCTTTCTTATACAACCCCTTTGGATCTCGTTGTTCACAAGTTTCTAAGCTAGCCTTTACATAGATTTCGATAAATTCATCGACCTCAACTAGCTTACGTACCTGATCACGATCTGCTAAATACGGGGATATAAATGCAGTTAACGTAAATAAGCCTGCATCAACCATTAGCTTCGACACTTCACCGATTCTACGAATGTTTTCTGTCCGATCCTCCGGACTAAATCCTAAATTATTATTCAAACCATACCGTACATTATCACCATCTAAGCGATACGTATGAAGACCTTGTGCAAACAATGCGGTTTCCAATGCAACAGAAATCGTTGACTTACCAGAGCCAGATAGCCCTGTAAACCACAAAATCGCACTTTTGTGGCCTTTTTGCTCCTGACGATTTTCTTTCGTTACCTCTGATTCATGCCACACAATATTCGTTGATGCCAGCATTACTTCTCCTCCTTCTTTGTCAGTAAACTAATCAATTGCGCCTCGCCGTAATTGCGTTGGGATTTGGAATTGAGCTTGAGGCCTACAGGATGCACAGGTCATGCAGTCGTTGCGACAGGACGTCGCGAGCTTAGACTGCCTTCCTTGACTCCCTTCAAAATCCCTAACATCCGCCGGAGGCTTAACTTGAATCAGCAGGGAGTTTGAACTCCCTCTGATTCAAATGCTTTTCTGGCATTCATCCCCCATTTATAGAAGTGGAGGACTTCTGCTGAATCAAGTTAATATGTTACTAACAGTAAGGAGAATAGTAGTAAATGTCAAACATTTTTCAGATTATTTTTTAATTCATATCTGTTTAGTAGCATTTTAATCAAAAAAATAGAACAAATGGCTCAACCACCTGCTCTACTTGGTTTTAGTTAAAAATCGGTAATGTCACAATAATCATCGTTAAAAATAGAATAGCAATATAATTCACTGAAAACAGGAACATCATATGTGCCCATTTCAAATCATCCTTTGTAGAGAACCCTGTGAAGCTGGCAATTAACCATACCACATTCAAAGCTGTAGCTATAACGAGGAAGACAGTTCCTAATGAGCTTAAAAAGAACGGAAACGGTAGCAAACAAGCTATATAGACAGTAATTTGTCGCTTCGTAAATGCAAAACCATGAACAACTGGTAGCATGGCAACCTTAGCAGCCTTATATTCATCATACTTTTTCATAGCAATAACAAATGTATGGGGCATTTGCCATACAAATAAAATAAGTGCCAACACAATCGGTACAATATGGTAACCTGGAGCAATAGCTGTCCAACCAATTAACGGCGTCACTGCACCTGACACACTGCCGATAACTGTATTCAATGTATATTTACGTTTTGACCACATTGTATACAAAATGACATAGACAAACCAACCAACAAATGCGTAAATTACAGCCTCAAACGTAGTAAAAAATAAAACGATAAGACCGATTACAGATAAAGAAATCCCTAATATCAAAACAGTCTTCATAGAAATATGGCCAGTCACAGTTGGACGTTTTTTTGTACGCTCCATGACCGTGTCAATATCAGCGTCGTACCAATTATTTAAGATGAGAGCGCCAGCAATCACAAGCGCACTTCCTATCATAGTAAATAAAAAGACATCCCAGTTCGCAGCGAGTGTCGTATTCGAAAAGTGCAACGCCAACCAAAAACCAGTCAACACTGGCAAGACGTTTGCAATTAGGACAATTCCTTTAAACAATGATTTTAAATCAGCAATTTTAGTAGCTAACGTTCGTTCATTCGACATTGTAGCTTTCTCTACCTTCCGCTGAGAAGGTACCATAACTTTAGTCATCTATTTTTCTCTCCTCAAAAACGCCAGATGCTTTTCCAATAAAATAAATGCATAAATTCTTGGAACACTGACATACTTGATTTCATTTTACTATTACTCTTCAACTATGACAAAGAAAATTGCACTGTAAATTGAAGCGAATGTGAAGTTATCGTGAAAAAGTTCAAAATTCGTCACTTGATTTATCAATTCCATAAACTTTCACTATCAAATAGTCTCCTATTCATTTTCATCAAGGACAAGAGACCTAAAGACATAGTATAGGATATTTAACCATTTCATGATACAATCGAATTACTAAAGATAGATGAAGGAGATGTCTTCATGGAGGATAACAAAGGTATATTACTAGAGACTGGGACAAATGAACTTGAAATCGTAGAGTTTGAAGTAGGGAACAGCAAATTCGGCATCAACGTTATTAAGGTGAAAGAAATTATTCAACCGTTTCCAATCACTTTTATCCCCCATGCACACCCACATGTAGAGGGGATTATTCAATTGCGAGGTGAAGTATTACCCGTTGTCGATATGGTCAAAGTACTTGGCTTGACCACTGACAACCGGCATGCCGAGCAGAAATTTATCGTTGCTGAATTTAATAAACAAACGGTCGTTTTTCATGTTGACAGCGTATCCCAAATCCACCGAATTTCTTGGGAGCAAATTGAAAAACCTTCTGAAATGTATCAAGGTGGGAATTCACAAATTATTGGTGTCATTAAATACCAAGGCGAAATGATTTTGCTACTCGATTTCGAAAAAGTTGTCTTGGACATTAACCCAGACACTGGTATTAATGTCCAAGCAGTGAAAAAACTTGGTAAACGTGAGCGCTCTGATAAGAAAATTGTCATTGCAGAGGACTCACCACTCCTTCGTCAGCTATTGTCTGACACACTAGCTGAAGCCGGATATGTCAATCTTGAGTTTTTTGAAAATGGTAAAGAGGCCTTTATTCACTTAGAAAGTCTTGCCGACAAGGGTGGTAGTATTAGTGATCACGTCCAGTTTGTTATTACAGATATCGAAATGCCACAAATGGATGGCCATCACCTTACTAAAAAAATTAAAACACACCCGGTACTATCCAAGCTACCTGTTGTCATTTTCTCAAGCCTTATCACAGACACCTTACGTCATAAAGGCGATCAAGTTGGGGCAATTGAACAAATTAGTAAGCCTGAAATTGCAGAGCTGATTTTGAAAATTGATCGCCATATATTATAATAAAAATCCAGCCTCTCAAGTGAGAGGCTGGATTTTTTTATTTCCTTCTTGTCGCGGCAGTTGCCCATGTGTTTTCAAGCCACTTATCGAAGTCAGCGCCCTTATCACCTTCATACGTATCATACAGATCTAATCTCATCTTTTTCAATTTTTCTTTAAAATCTTCATACGTATGATCCGCAGGCAAACTCTTCTTAATTCTTGACCATACTTTATTTGCATCTTTAATCAGTTCATGTTCATTTCTTGCTGGCAATCGAACATCTTCTCCAAAGTTTTTAAGCTGGCGATAAGCCGCCTCTTGCACTTTATAGACAGCATCATTGTTCATTCTATAGACGAGTACATCTATAATTCGTTTATGCTTCCATTTGCCCAATTCTTCGACTGCATCAAAGCGTTCTCTCCAATTTGATGCTCGGTTGATTGATTTCTTTAATTCCTCATAATTGGGCGGCATTTCATTTTTAATTGACAACTATTCCAATCTCCTTCTTTAGCTACATATCGTACTACTTATGAACCCATTTTCCGACGTGCACTACTTACTTTTTTAGCTTGTTGACTTTGCATTTTCTTTGCAGATGAGCCTGCATTTCCTTTAGCATTATTAGTAGCCGTATTATTTTTCTTTGCTTCTAACTGTTTTTGAATTGCTTCTTTTAAACTCATTTTCTTCTGTTCAGTCATTGTATATCCCTCCATTGTTTCTTTATTATACTCGAAATTTGATTAATTCATAGATAATACTTTTTTTGCGTCCTCACGTAATGTTTCTAAACGCTTGCGATCCTCAATTCGTTGCATCGATTGTTCTTCTTTTACTTTTTTATATTCATCAATACCCGAAACAATGGTATCCCACATGTTTTCGATTGTTTCCATTTTAATGCTGGCACTACCCGAACGTTGAGCAATTTCAACGCTTTGCTTCATAATGTCACTTGTAACATCCTGCAACATCTGATTGGCGCGGTCTTCAAAGGCATTTAAAGAATCGGAATGTACTTTTTGACGCTTTGCACTAACCGTATTAATAATTCCCATTTTAAAAATCGGAATCGTCGTTACGAAAGCACTATTGATCTTAGCGACTAAATCATTATTCCCTCTTTGCATCGTTTTAATTTGAGGAGCAGCAATAACGGCTACCATTCGCGCCTTTTCTAAATCGTCAATTTTACGCTCTAATAGTTCTTTGACACCTACTAAATTTTCAAGCTCCATGCGAGCCATTTGATCGCCATTATCCACTTTTTGCTGGCAGTGTGGAATTAAAGAATTATTAACTTCTTCTAGCTTCATTTCAGCCGCAACTACATATTTCTCTAATTCGAAATAGTATTCAACATCTTCCGCATAAAGACCTTCTAGCTCACGATTGGATTGCTTTAGTTCTTCTTCAATAATGGCGAATTGACCGTGAATTTTTTCAATCTCGCCGCCCAAAGTTTGATACTTTTTAAACATCGCTTCCGCCTGTTGCTTAGCACGTTTAAAGAGTTTATTGAATAAGCTTGGGTCTTTCGTAATTTCATTGCGATCAAATCGCTTCATTAACTTCTCCAACTGATTCAGTAATTCACCAGAGTCATCTAATTTAGACATCGTCATCGTGTTTAAAATCCGATCAGAAAAGCGTGACAGTCGATCTGCTGGCTCTCGTCCTAGTGACAACAATTCTGTTTGATCTCGAATGTCCATCTTGCTGACAATTTGTAACACCTCTGGCTCTTGGCGCATTTGAAGTCGTAATTCGTTAGCAGATTGTTCATTTAACTCTTCTTTTTGCAGTACAACTGGCATCGTCATAATAAAATCTCCTATCTATTTATAATCAAAAAATATTTTTAATGAATTTCTTAAATATCGATTGTTCTTTCGGTTGATACTGCTGATATTCTTGACCAAATACCATATCCTCCAACCAGTGAACATCGTAATTTTCAGGGTTTATATATTCTTCAATATCAGTATGCCCAGCCGGATTATAAAGGATAATGTCCACACCAAACCGGTTAAGGAATAATAGCAAGGCCGCATCTTCGCGCGATGGCGCACCATTGTTCTCCATATTATATAACACAAGTCGCGGCACTTCTTGTGAATAATCAAATCCTTGTAGTAATTGTAAAATTTCTTCTGATAGCATACTTGCTTGTTTAAATATGAATAACTGTAAATCATACAATGATTCGTGATCCAATTTATGTAGCCTCGGCTGCTCACAGCATTCTTTTATTGTATAGGCAATGGCATTTTGTAGGCCAGCATATAAATGTCCGTAACGCCACCAATTACTTTTCACCATTTTTTCAGGGGATAATAGCCCCTCTCGATCCAATGACTGCTGATAATGAAAATGATAATTGGCTTTCGTAGTTGTCGCATAAGGGAATTGCAAAATGCTTAACGCATTCGGTTCATTTGTCAGCTGATGCATCCGCTGCCAGTAATCATCTCGGTCACTCGATACACCCTTTATTTTGGCAAACACAACGGGAATCGACACAAGTTTCCCCTTGACTTTGAAATCAGGTCGAATCATCGCCTTCTCTTTCGAATAAATAAAAATATCGTCATAGGTCATACGCAGAGTGAGTGCAGTAGGAATATACTCCCTAAATTGCCATGGCTTATAGACACCTGACTGATGATCATTCATCATTTTTTCTAGTTGTTTGTTAGCACGATACGCTACAGTTGTTTCACGATCTCTAATTTGTGTTGGAAATGGCTGCAATTGTCCTTTATCCGGATAGCTGTAGACGACTGAAAATTGATTATCTGAATCTACTTCAGCAAACGAATCCTGCGCTCCTGGATGAAAAATAACTACATCGCATCCGAACTCCATTAACAACAGTAAAAAATATTGTTGACTGCTCGATAACTCCCCATACCAAACAACTTTGGGGAAATCTTCACCTATGACAAGTGATTCAGACCACTTTTCCCAGTGATTTTTTAACCACTTGACAATATCTATCAAAAACCGGCGAAACTCTGGCGACTGCAAGCCACTATTTTGGTGTTGTTGGAAATGATTAACGATTTTTATTGTCGATAATTGCACATGGCGGTTAATCGCAGGGTCCTTATGTTTTGGGATTAAGTTTTTGCCATACATAAATGCAATGAGTCGATTAATCGACAAACCCTTCGGTTCTTTTTGATGCATTTGAAGAATTTCCTGGATCGATTGAAAATCCTGTGTTTCAATAGTTTTATCTAACTCTTCACTCAGTACGTGAATGAAGGGCTTGTGATGCATATCAAATAAAGAATTATAATATTCATCCTCCACTAAAGGAACACCTAAAACGCGAAGTCCTATTCTGTTAAACCGAAAAGTCGAGTCATCCACAACATAGGATGGTCGATCTCGTACAGTGGCAATAAACACAGCCAACCAATCCGTTGTTGAAGTATATAAAATAGGTTCTATTTGCAAATTGCTCACCTAACGCCCTCCCTTCCTCAGAGACATAACGCTTACTTCTGTATTGTCATTTGTAAAAGCTGTCTAAGTAGTTCATCCGCAGAATTAGCCCCTTTACCTTTCAACCAAGTCACCATCGAATCATCGCCGTACTGCCTAAACAATTCTCCATGAGCTGGGCTGTAGCTAATTCCTGCTTGTCTAAGCATATCATAATCCATCAATGAATCTCCTGCCGCAACATGTATGTCATAATCCACACAACTTTTCAGATACGCCACTGCCGATGCTTTGTTTAGTTGAATCGGAAGGAAATATAGTTTTCTACCTTGTAGAAACAGTTTCCAGCCAATTGTAGCCAGTTTTCTTTCAAATTCAATGAGCTCTCCAAAAGGAACGTTTTGTTCATTGATGTGGAACATATAAAAAAACTCATCAACCACATGTTCTTTTAAGACCCAGTCATTATGACGTATTTCAGCAAATAGCTGTAAAAAATCTTCTTTTGAAACAGAGGTTGTAGTTATTTTTTCTTGAATCTTTCGGCCCCATTCGATATCTAGTTGGCCATCCACTTGAATAGTTCCACCATTGCTCATAATGGCATATTTCGGTTGAAGCCATTGCTGAAAAGCTGCAATTCGTTCGTATTGATAAATGGCCCTTGTCGTAACAGGTACAAATAGATGATTTTCATGAAACTGTGAGAGTTTTTCAATAGAATACTGCGACATAAAACTAATTACTTTTTCGCCTTTATATTCCACAGCCGTAACGGCATTATCACTCGGATATTTCTTCATCATACTCGCTGAATACAGTAAAGTTCGATCTAGATCAGATGTAAATAAAATCAAAGCTACACTACCTTTACAACTCTTTAATAATGCCGCAACACGAATACGACATTTCGGTAAATTCTTCAACAGGAACATTGCGTTCTTTTGCAAGAAGCAAAATATGTGTTAAATCGCTGGAGAAGTTGGGATTAATCAAAATTTTCCACGGCACTCTGCGCAATAATACACGTGTCGTTTCACCAATTCCTGGTTTGATAAAATGCTGATTATCAATTTCGAATTTCTCTTGGATTCGTTCAACAGATTGTATACCTATCCATGAAGGCTTTGAATCCTTTTGCGAGACGGAAGCTAACGCTTTTTCTACATCTTGCTGCACATCAGCAAATGTCTGCTCAATTACATCAACATACAAGTTGGAAACGTCCACAGCTGCTAATTCTTTATAATATTTAGCACCGTGGAAATCACCCTTCTCCATAAAATTATAATTTAAGACAGTTCGGCTGACTAGCCCAGAAACAGTTGAATTTAAACAAGCAGATGGGATTAAAAAATCATCCCTCGTTCCATAAATGCTGACGCAATGTCCCGGATCGGCTAATACAGCTAAACTCCCATCTATTTTATCAGTGTATGTCGCATTATAACGCAAACAAGATTGCTCCAATTCACTCGTAATCGCACCTTTACCTGTCCAGCCATCGACAAACTGTATTTTCGCCCCTGGATGCTGCTCGAAAATATACTGGATAGCCACTTCATCAATCCCTCGTCCTCTAATAATAGAAATCGAATAGTGTGGAATTGAAATCCCGTACTTGAATTGCAAATATCTTTTAATGAGCACACCAATCGGCGTACCTGCTCTTGCAAGGCTAACGATTACTAGCTGATCTAACCCGTTGCGTTCTCGTATCTGCTCTGCGACTACACCAACAGCAATCCCAATTCGGTTTGCATACATGTCTAATGTGCTGTGAAATAAGGCGATATAATCCTGCGTAGGCTGATATTCAACCGGGAGCATTTCCGAATAATGCGTACCTGTTTGAATAAGGCCTTCCCGTTCCTCTGTATTTTTTTCCATGACATACTGGCCAATATCACGCAGTAAAAAAATAACATCATCCGACTTATAACTCCCCATCTGATCCGGCTTCACTTTGGATGTAAGCATCTATTACCCCTCCTTTCTATAATGACCGGCTATAGCATAGTAACAATTGTAATATGAGAAATCATTGTTTTGCTTAATTCATTCAACAATGAGTCAAATTCATTTTTTCCTGATACTCTTTCTACAAAAACAAATAATTCATCATATTGATTCGCTGTAATATTATATAAATAATTAGTCAAACCCGCATTTTCCGGGCTATCAAAAATGAATTTATTACGGATTGTATAATTTTCTTTATCTGTTGGATGAATCGGACTCCTAGTCGTCGCTTGGAAATAGACATCGGGTCCCATAGACGAGGCAATTTGCATGGGCACAAACATGAATTCCCCTGTTCCGATGACTAATGTCTTAGCTCCTTGACGCCGTTCCTTTAGTACACTCGCTACCAGCTGAAGTTGTTGCTGAAATGTGTGATCCTCCTCAATCGTATGTCCAAATCGACCTGTCACGGCTAAGTAAGGAGTATCATTTTGGAGACCATTTGCGCAAATTGACGTCACATTTTCCAAAAACTCGGGGCTTAAATAATCTGCCATCGACAAATAAGTGATTTCCTGCACTCCGTCCGAAACGACTTCAGCGACATCTTCAGTTAAAATAGGCTGCCCCTTAACAGAGATAGTTCCATCTAATAGCGTAACAGCATGAATGGTAATGCCTAATTCCTTCTCCAACTCACGATATCTTTGACGGTGTTCTATAGAACGCCAATCCAAAATCGAAACGACCGTAAAGATTTTTTTCGATGGGTATGCAGCGACAATTGTTTGAATAATATTGATAGCCGTCTTCCCTGTTGTAATTTCATCGTCGACTAATACAACTTCACTGTCGTCCTGGAAAAAACGTGAATCACGTGCATAAACCCGATGGTTCGTAGCATGTGAATGCTCTTCCTCAAAATAAATAACAGAAGGACGTTCGTTGATTTGCTCCCTCGTCGTGTGTATATATTTTGCATTATTTTCAAATGTACTAAAGAGAGCATGACCAAGCGCCGTAGCTGTTTCAGCAAAACCAATAAATGTAGTGGGCTTTAACAAATGAATCGGTTCATCGCGAAGCAATTGGAGTAGCTCGGCTGTTTGTTCATTCGTCTGAATGGCTTTCGCAATTGCAATTGCGCGGGGATCCTGAATCCCATGAACGACTTCCAGATAGCGCATCGCTAGAAGATTACCGATTAGCAACGGGATGTGTGGATTAACGGCGAGATGCTTCCCCAGTACCTTACTAACAAACAAAAAACTTCTTTTTTTATTAATACGTGTGGCCATTTGGAATAGCTCGTCTAGTTGAAAATGATAAGGATTTTCATAAACGTCTACTTCAACAGTTAAGTTATCTAATACATGATAGGTAGCTTTTGTTGCAAGAACACTCGATGTCATACCTTCACCTCGTAAAATTCCTCTTCATGCTGCGTATCCATAATAAGACTTGTAAAGTCTTGGTCTTCATTATATACACCAAAAATCCGCGCTTGTAGCAGTATTCGTTTTGCCCAATACAAATGAGGCTTCATTTCATTCATTTTATTATTATATTGACTTTTTAACACACCCGCCTGTCCTTCACTGTTTGCAATAATACTCAAAGCATCCGAGTACTCTTCATGACTTACCGTGTACAGTGAGTGCACTGTTTTAATATGAGTAGGGTGTATTACCGTTTTCCCAACGATACCATTCAAACGATCTAATAATACTTCGTTTATCAAACCATCTATATAATGATTGATAATTTCTGTTCGTTTTTGCATACCCGTTCTCCCGTAACGATCTTGGAAAGGCGTCATACGGAGTTTTGATTTCAAAATACGTTGATCCTTCGAAAAGTATTCCCATACTGGACCTGAAACGATATAGCCATTTTCTTGTCGATTAAATAGATTCAAAATATCTGTGATACAATCCCGTATTAACGCAACATCATAAATTGTCGTATCCACATTTCTGCGAATGCCAAATAAACCACAAAAGTCAGTAGCTCCAATTCGAATATTTAGAATATAGGCTCGGTATGTGTCTATTAGTTCCTTCAACTTCAAAAGAGTAGCAATTCTGGTTTCCTTGTAGATAATATCAGAGGATTCTAAAATAGGCATACCGTATAGCAACATGCCATCACGGTTGTTTGCTTCGAGGATGGCTAAGTATTCTTTTCCTGTTTCATAAGAAAATTTCGGGAAAACATAACCTGTTAGAACGCGTTGATAGTTTCCAAGCTGGGTTGTTATTCGCTGCATTTGTTTCGGATTTCTAAGACGCACAAAAATGAGGGGCAAATCGTCAATCGTTATCAATTGTTTGTCCAGAGCATTGGACAATGCCTGGATTTGAACAAATAGATTATGCTCAGCATCTCGTAGCTGATTGTCACCAACCGCATCTTCCAAATCGATAACCATCGACGTCAGTCCTGAAATCTTTTTGTCAATCAAATCTTGGGCGATACTCTTTTTTAAAGCGGGCATATACAGTGTTGCACCGAGCGCATAAGAGAGTATTTCTTTTTCAGTAAACTTTGTAAAATGCTCCGGCTCTTGAAAGAAAATCTCTTGTCTTCTTTCAAGTGTTTCGTAATCAAAGTGTTTCATATTTATCCCCTCTCTATGTTATCCGCTTTCATTTAACTAATAAAAAAGGGCTACTGCTTGTACAGTAGCCAGTTCAATTACGGCCGGCGTAATTGTGTCAGATTTTGAATTGCGCTTGCGCAATTAACACCTTTCAAAATCTATGACATCCTCCGGAGGATTCAACTTGATTCAGCAGGAAATTTCTGCTGGAGCAAGTTGAAAAAAATTATTTTTCTGTGTCCTCTTGTGTAGCTGTTGTTTCTTGCGAGACCACTTTAATTTCGTTTTGTGCTTTCTTTTTATTGATATAATGAACAATAAAAGTTGCCGCAAAAGCAAAGATTAAGATCGCGAAAAACGCCATATGCGGAAGATTATAGCCAAATGCACCTGCAAACATTTTCGCTGAAATAATTCCAATTAAGATAAAAGCAGTACTTTCAAGCTCAGGGACCTTTTCAATCAACGTTAGGAATACTCCAGCAATTGTACGCATCATGAGAATTCCAAGCATACCACCGACTAACAGCACCCAAACTTCTTCGGATACAGCAAATGCAGCTAAAATTGAATCCACAGAAAATGCAATATCCATTAGCTCAACTGAAACAACAGTTGCCCAAAACGTACCAAATACACGAACCATCCAAGATTTTTTGTTAAACTCTCTACCTTCATCCTCGTCCGCAGCCTTACTCCGGAAGTGGGAAATAACAATCCAAGCTAAATAGGCGGCACCCAAGACTTTAATGAATGTGAATTTAACAAGATAGACACCAACCCCTATGAAGACAAAACGGAAGAAATAAGCACCAAACATACCATACATCAGAGCTTTCTTACGCTGTTTCTCTGGAAGGTGTTTTACTAATACAGCTAAAACAAGTGCGTTATCCGCTGATAACAATCCTTCAATAATGATTAATGTACCAATAAGTCCCCAGCTGACTGGATCCGATAATACTTCTACCCAATGAGCGTAATCAAAAAATAAGGCATACGTACTTAATATCTCATTAATAACATCCAATTTCGGTATCCTCCAAAATAATTCCAAATTTAACTAGAGAGGGGCTAGCCTCTCTAGAATTACATTCCTTATGCATCGAGCCCGTAAGCATGAACTAAAGATTGCAGTCCACCTTGATAGCCTGAACCAACTGCGTTAAACTTCCAATCATTCGCATGTCTGTACACTTCACAAAATACGACTGCCGTTTCCACGCTGAAATCTTCTCCCAAATCGTAGCGGAGTACTTCTGCACCCGTGTCTTCATTTACAAGACGAACATAGGCATTCGAAATTTGTCCGAAATTTTGACGGCGCAGTTCTGCGTCGTGAATTGTTACCGTAATCGCTACTTTGTCAACATCTTGCGGCACTCTCGATAGGTTGACGCTAATATACTCGTCATCCCCATCTCCTTCTCCAGTTCGATTATCGCCCGCGTGGGTAACAGAGCCATCGGTACTTTTCAAGTTATTATAAAAAATAAAATCTTGTTCAGTACGACATTTACCAGCGGCGTTTAGCAAAAATGCAGATGCATCGAGGTCAAAATCCTGCCCGCCATCGAATTGTTTAACATCCCAGCCTAAGCCGATACCAATTTTTTGTAAAGTAGGATCATTTTTTGTTAAGTCTATACGCTGACCTTTACTTAATTGAATTGCCATAAGTGATATCTTCCTTTCTATTATGCAAACATTTTGACGACCTTCGTAATGATTAGCCTACTTGTAGACCAAAATCATTACATAACGCAGCTAGTCCACCTTGATACCCTGAACCAACAGCACTAAATTTCCACTCACCATTATGGCGATATAACTCTCCAACAACAACAGCTGTTTCAATACTGAAATCTTCTCCTAAATCATAACGAATCAGCTCTGCATTCGAATCTTCATTCACAATACGAATAAATGCGTTTGAGACCATACCGAAATTTTGGTTTCTTGCCTCTGCATCATGAATCGTAACTGCAAAAGAAACCTTTTCAATACTTGAAGGGATATCATTGATGATGATTTTCACTTGCTCATCATCCCCATCACCATCACCTGTTAGGTTATCCCCTGAGTGAACTACCGCGCCATTTGCACCAGTTGTGTTGTTATAAAATACAAAGTCTTGTCCACCTGATACTTTGCCATTGGCGTTTAATAAAAATACTGATGCGTCTAGGTCAAAATCCTGTCCACCATCATATTTATTAACATCCCATCCAAGACCTACAACTAGTTTAGATAAACCTGGATTCGTTTTTGTTAAATCAACCTTCTGACCTTTTGCTAAAGAAATAACTCCCATTTAATAAAACCTCCTAATTAATATAGTAATGCTACATTTATTTCCGTTATCAAGTTACTGGAACCTTTTACTAATCCCTGTTAGGTTTTGATCTGTCGTACCATCTCCAACAGCACCAAATTTCCATTCTTCGTTATGACGATAAATCTCACCCGTGACAAGTGAAGTTAGTCCTCCATAATTTTCAGATAAGTTATATCGGACTAATTCGCTCCCTGTTTTCGGATCAACTATGCGAATATAAGCGTTTTGAATCATACCAAAATCCTGTTTTCTTTTCACGCAATCATAGATATTAACGACGAAAACAAGTTTATTGATACGAGCAGGAACAGAATTTAATTCCACCATGATGACCTCATCGTCACCATCGCCCTCCCCCGTTGTATTGTCTCCATAATGGACAACAGACTGGCATTCACTTTTCAGATTTCCGAAATAGACAAGATCATTTTTATTAATGAATTTATCATCCGTCAACATAAATACCGATGCATCACAATCAATTTCCGGCGCTGATTTAAAGGCAGCAAAAAGCCCGCCGCCTTTTGCTTTTACTGGGTCCCAGCCTAAGCCCACTTGAATGCGATTTAAGCCCGAATTTCCTTTAGTCAAATCAATTCTTTGACCCTTTTGTAAACTAATAGCCATTTTTTCATCTCCTCATTCGTATAATGATATTAATTTAGTCATATAAAAATTATCATACCAAGCAATCTTTCTTAGAGCAAACACAAGGTTTAAAATAGGATAAGCATTTATATATACGTTGCTTCTCCGAAAAAGTTTCATATTTACTGAGAACGTTTTATAATTTTCTCATCGGCTCCCGTTTTGTAACGGAACAAATCTACCACTAGTTCAAATTGCTTTTTAAATAAGTAAGCAAGCATTTTTCAGAAGGCTTTTTTCAATAAAAAAACGCTGCTGTAACCATCTATACGCCCGCCCATTCCAATAGAAAAAGTAACTAACCTTGCCGCCCTGCCTCATCACTTTTTTGGAGAGCGCTCTCACTTCCTTCTGCTCATTCACCTTACGATCAGATAAATAAACTCCCAGTAAGCCTCGATTAATCAATTTGTGAAATTTCCGATCAGGTAAAACAAGCGTGTGCTGATCTGCCTGCTGTAAAAAATAGATTAAGCGATGACTTAGCTCCAGATTACTTTCATAATAAAAACAAAAATTTAAGTCCCCCTCCGCCCGATCCTCATCCTGATCAATAAAATAATCCAACAAAATGTGCAACCCTTGAATGTATGGGAAATATCCATTTCGAATCATCTCCGCATGGGACGCTTTAAAATCGCTGCGTAACGCATATGATACGAGACCAAAAATTCCTAGCGTAGAACCCGAACAGGCTGAAAATTCATACCAGCTCATCTCTGGAAGTTTGTGTTTGTTTTCTTCATACCAGCCTTTTAATCGTTCCTCACGCTCTTCTATACAAACATGCTTATGAATTTGTAATTCACAGTAATATTGGCAAAGCTCATGTAAATAAGGCATGATTATTACGTAATGTGGCATATTACCTAGTACAGACTGACATGTTCGCATCAGCTCTAGTAGATAGCCACCATCATCCTGGTCATCACGAAAACGATAATAGGATTGCGGCAATGCATCAACAGTGACTGCATCCATCATGGACTCATGTAAAGCCTTGAAATCTTGTGGGTTGAGCGATGTACTTCTATCACATAAATTGTCTAAGTAATCACTGATTGTCTGATAAGCAACGATAAATTTAATAGCTGCGTCTCTGTCTCCGAGTGCCGTCAAAGCCATAATGGCACCACCCTCACAGTGGAATTTTTTATGTTCAATACTGGCTAACGCCTGCTCTCTCAATTCCTTATTTGGAATGTCCAGCGCTCTTTTTTTCCAATACGCTAGTTCCTCGTGAACAGCAGGCATAATATGTCGATACACTTGATGCATTAAGGACAGCGAATGTACAGGCAACTTCATTTTCAACACCTCATTTCTTACTACAAACTAAGATCAATTGCGCCTCGGCGTAATTGCGTTGGGATTTTGAATTGTGCACAGCACAATTAACTCCCCTCAAAATCCCTAACATCCGCCGGAGGCTTAACTTGAATCAGCAAATGTATTTGTACTGAAAGCGAAGCGTCAGCTACAGGGAGTTTGAACACCCTTTGATTGAAATGCTTTTCCAGCATTCATCCCATCGCTTATAGAAGTGGAGGACTTCTGCTGAATCAAGTTTTAGCGGCTTCCGAAGAACGTAATTTTATGAATAGATGGGCGTTTCATAATAACCTTAAAGTAATTAGAATATATTGAAAAGTAGTACTCAAATTATTATTTTTCAAAATAATATTGACAGGAGAAAGTTATACTTTATATTTAAAGTTGAATCAACTTTATAATCGCTTAACTTCTGTTCTAATGCGACTTGTACCATTGATTCAACAAATTAGATTTCATAATGAGAGGCGTGATGATTGGGTTGGAAAATAAGCTGAAACTGTATGGCTTTAACAACCTCACCAAAACACTTAGCTTCAACATCTATGATGTAAGCTATGCAAAAAGTGAGCGAGAGCAAAAAGATTATATTGCTTATATTGACGAGCAGTATAATTCTGAGCGACTAACGAACATCCTGTATACAGTAACAGAAATCATTGGAGCACATGTCCTCAATGTAAGTAAACAGGATTATGACCCCCAAGGTGCTAGTGTAACCATCCTTATTTCGGAAGAGGCAATTCCAGTTGGTTTGATTGACGAATCTTGCAACCGTGGTGAGGTCGATATTTTAAAGACTCGCGAAACGGTAGTAGGTCATCTAGATAAAAGCCATGTTACGGTGCATACCTACCCAGAGTATCATCCAGATAACTCAATTGCCACATTCCGTGTTGATATAGACGTTTCAACATGCGGCGAAATTTCTCCTTTAACCGCTTTAGATTATTTAATAGGAAGTTTTGATTCTGATATCATTACGACTGATTATCGTGTCCGTGGATTTACACGTGATGAACGAGGACGTAAATTATTCATCGATCACAAAATGACTTCCATTCAAGATTATATTGATGCAGACACTTTACAAAAATATGATGCGATTGATGTGAATGTCTATCAATCGAATATTTTTCATACAAAGCTACTCATTAAAGATATCGATCTACAAAATTATTTATTCAATACAGATGTCTATGA
>NZ_JAWLIR010000048.1:0-4775 GCF_033485195.1 Sporosarcina beigongshangi | reverse complement strand
GAGGACTTTTTCAGTGGCCTCCCCTTTTACCGCCAGCACTTTTACTAAGTATTGTTACATTTTATTATCTACCTGCTGATGCGAAAAATTATACAGTAGTCGTACCGTTACTATTTTGGGTCGCTTATTATGGCTGGATTTATATTGAAAAGAAATCCAGGGTTTCATGATGAATTTGATTACAAGAAGCCAATGGGAGCTATAAAAAGGCTATTCGGGATGGGAAGTACGGGGAAGAATAAGAGTGGAGATGATGATTATGAGGTAAGTAAAGGTACATTCAATCAATGAGATTCAGTGTTATTGTATTGTTTTTCGTATGAATATGGTATAATCAGCATATAATAAAAAAGCTGAACGTCTGTGAAACGTTCAGCTAGTAGCAGTCCCATATCGCTTGAAGAGCGATTGACCTGGTGTAACAAAAAAAGAGTGTTCTAAAAAGAAGTAACCCCCATTTGTTTCCTGGCTAAAGGTAATGGGCGGTTACTTCTTTTGATTTGTGATAACTATTGCCACTACAATTGCTACAACCGCTGTTAAAGCTGCAGCAAGGAATATACCGAATTGAAACAGCATATTCATAGTTTCGAAAGTTACCATTATCTATAACACCCCGTTTCTCAAGGGAGTGCCAACCGCCCATCTGCTTTATGCAACTGCTGTTCTTAGTTTAGCATAATTGCAAAGTGATAAGGCTCTTTTTTGAGTCCAAAAGATGCTCTCATTATGTTAGAATCTGGTTCTCAACATTTAGGAACGGTTTGAATGAAAAAATCACTGGAATTATGAATAAACTGCTCGTGGGTTGTAATAGAAAAGGTACCAGTCCTAGAACCAGTTCTGAAACTGCTGCAGGGTCAGGTACCTTATATTTGTTAATACATATTATTCAATACTTCCTCAAATTCCTCTATTGTCGTGACTTCGAAATAATCGAGTGGAGAATTACCATAAGCATCTTCTATCGTTGGATCGGCCCCTGAATTGTATAGGAGCGCGGCGATGTCGTATGACTCGTTATCTAGCGCTGCAGTGAGAGCGGTGGAATAATGGTCAGAATCATTAGGATTCGCACCCTCGCCGAGTAACAATTCGACAATATCGACTTCATTGTTATAAACCGCGTAATGAAGTGCTGTCGTTAATTCTTCATCTTGAGCATGAATATCGACACCTTCAGCAATGTAGGTTTCCACTTGTGCAAGGTCACCGTTTGCCGCTGAAATCATAAGTGGAGTGGCGGTTTCATCAAAAATAGACTCCATCCCTTCAGTTTCAGCAGACCACGCGTTAGTCGAGAAAATGGATGCAAGAAAGCCAGAACTCAGGACAATCATAACGACGACTCCAATATAAAGGAAGAACAAAACTGCTCCAGAAATGAGTGCACCTATCGCTATCTTTCCGTTATTCGGTTCGAAATGAGGCGTTCCCTCTACATTCATAAAGTGCCCGACAGCTTGGATTCTTTTTGGTAATAACGGATGAGTAGACAATACTTCGGCAAACCATACAGCCGCATTGGATTCGCTATGTATTTGTTCCAAATAAGCAAAATCATTCACCTCTTTGTAAAGGCCTTTCCCAATACTTAAGATTGTAAGTGCACGTTTTGCAGCCGGTCCATCCTGTATATAATAAGCAGCACTTCGATCACATGTATATTCACAAGCACGGCTATACGCTTGCGAGAGAAAAGGAACAAAAGTTGCGGGTAACACGAGAATACTTTTCCAAATATGTCTGCGCTGAATATGAGTCAACTCATGCGCGATAATAAAATCAAGTTCCTGATTACCTTGCTCACGAGCCAATTCAAATACTTCCGAATAAATAATAACCATATCGCGTCCAAAGAAACGTGTAGCAAAGGCATTGAAAGCACCTTCTGAATGAATGACAAATACATCTGGTACCTTTTTAAGCTCCATTTTCCCTGCTAACTCAACGACACGCTCATAAATATCAGGAAATTGCTGTTCGCTAACTCGAACGCCATTACCTCTTATACTTCCAAGCATGATGGCATTTGAAAATAAAATGAATGCGAGGATAACGAGTGCTATGACAATCCCAATCATACTAAGCGTTGCAATAAGATAAATAAAAATACTAATGATGACACTAATGACGAAATACGGCGTTTCTTTACTAGATGTTAAAGATTTCGAGTTCAATACACATTCTCCCTTTCAAAGTAAGCTTTTTCCATTCAAATATAAATCATAGAGAAGTAAAGAAATACAGTCAATAGGTATTGATGCTTTCTAGTTGAAGAGGAAATAGTACACCGGGACTATTGGAAGTAGCGAGCTAGCTTCGAAAGCGAAAAACACTCATTCATAACAAGCAGAAACACAGAGGATTTTCATGATGGAAATCCTCTGTGTTTTTTTGATTTTACATCAATTATTTGAAAAACAGAGTTTTTCTATTGTTTCAGTAAAAAGAAAATTCAATCACCAAAACAAGATAATATCTAGCTTTTTCGGTGGCTATGAGTGAAATTAAATGAATATAATTAAAAATAAGTGATAAAAAATGAATAAATTTGTTGAAAGCGGATTCATTCGGTGCTATATTAAACACAGCTTCAGATGACAAATAGGAGGGTGAAAGATGAAACTTGCAACAAGACTCAATTCAATTTTGCCAACAGTAGATAGGGATATCGTAAAAGTGATAGAAAAAGTTTCAGAAATAGAAGGAATCAATTATGTAGACCTCAATTATCCTGAGCACTTCGCTCACTATTCGATTAGTGAGGTTCATAGCGCTCTTAAAAATGCTAACTTAGAGGTCAATGGATTGGCATTAAGATTTAGGGACCATTTCATAAACGGCGAGCTAGGGAATAGCGATAGTGAGATTGCAGAAGATGCTTTCCAACTTTGTAAAGAGGCCGCGGATGCATGTAGAGAACTTGGAGGAAAAGTGATCACACTGTGGTTAGGCTATGATGGATTTGATTATCCGTTTCAAATTGACTATGTGAAAGCATGGAACCAAGTGAAAAAGTACATTGTGGATTTGGCGGACTATGCACCTGATTTGCAAATCAGTATTGAATATAAGCCTTACCAAGAGCGGTCATATGCACTGATTGATAGTGTAGGTACAACAATGCTAATGGTAAGTGAAGTAAATCGGAAAAATGTTGGGGTTACGTTGGATTATTGTCACATGCTTATGAAACGGGAGAACCCAGCTTACGGTTTAAGCTTAGTCGCCAGTAAAGAAAAGTTATACGGCGTGCATATGAATGATGGTTATGGGACCCATGATGATGGACTTATGGTCGGTACAGTGTCACTCTTGCAAACACTTGAATTTATGTACTATGTAAAAAAGCATAATTACCAAGGAGTCATCTATTTCGATACATTCCCAACTAGAGAAGAGCCGTTGGCTGAGATTAGACAAAATGTAAAGTCCATCAATAAGATAAGTGAATTGGTAGATCGACTTGGATTAGAGCATATTCAGGATGTCATTAATAAAAATGATGCAGTGGCGGTAAACGAGCTTTTCTATCAATGTTTGAAATAAATGAAGAGAGCAGTTACGCCAAATTTAGTAGCGATACCTGACGAAGTGAAGAGTGGGAAAGTGTTTCAAGCATTACAAAATAATTATAAAAAACAGGGGGCATTCAAATGAAGAAAACAAGAAAAAATCTATTAATTACTGGTCTTTTAGCATTTTCTTTGGTAGTTACGGGGTGTAGCAACGGCACGGGTAGCTCAGATGCAAGTGGTGAAAAAGAGGGAAATGAAGCTTTCAACCCCGATAATGCGGATGGACAAACTTTCGAGGAAGTGAGAGAGAGTCTAGGTGAAATACCAAAGGTTACTGAAGAGGTAAAATTAGGGGCAGTAGCAAAAGCATTTGAAAATGAATACTGGAGAACGCTAAAAGAAGGTATGGAAATCGGGACTGAAAAGTTTAGTGATGAAGGAGTAAACTTAACGATTGATGTGAAATCTCCTCAAGGTGAGTCTGATGAAGAAGGTCAATTATCAATTGTAAAAGATATGATTAATAAGAAATATACAGCGATGCTGCTATCACCGATCTCTGACGGTAATCTTGTTCCAGGGGTTGAAAGTGCTAACGAGGCTGGTATTCCAGTCATAAATGTAAATGACGGAATTATTAAGGAAGCACCAAACTTCATCGGACCAAAAGCTGATCAAAACGGGGCGTCGGCAGCAGAATGGATATCAGGTAAAATTAACGGAGAAGGCAAGGTAGCCATTATTGTGGGTATGCCGAAAGCGTTTGCAGCTAGACAACGAACAATCGGATTTGAAGAGTGGATGAAAGACAATGCACCAGATATTGAAATTGCAGAAAAACAAAATGCGGATTGGGATCGTTCAAAAGCTAAAGATATCGCAGCAACATGGATTAAAAAGCATGACGACTTGAAGGCAATCTTTGCGAATAACGACACAATGGCATTAGGTGCACAAGAAGCGGTCAATGACTCTGGAAAAGATATTTTAGTTGTAGGTGTTGACGGGATCGGAGAGGCATATGATTCCATCCGTAAAGGCGAAATGGATGCTACGATTGACTCATTCCCTCTTTATAAAGGGCAAATCGCGGTTGAAATGATTCTTCGTCAACTAGGTGGACAAGAATTGCCACGTGTAATCTGGACACCACAGGCACTCATTGATGCAACAAACGTAGATACACCAGCTGAAGAAATTATTAATTGGACAGAGCCGGTATTGGCTAAGTAATGATAATCAATTACGCCTTGA
>NZ_JAWLIR010000047.1:0-29300 GCF_033485195.1 Sporosarcina beigongshangi | reverse complement strand
GATTCTTCGTCAACTAGGTGGACAAGAATTGCCACGTGTAATCTGGACACCACAGGCACTCATTGATGCAACAAACGTAGATACACCAGCTGAAGAAATTATTAATTGGACAGAGCCGGTATTGGCTAAGTAATGATAATCAATTACGCCTTGACGTAATTGCGTCCAGATTTTGAATTGAGCTTATCTAAGTGCCTTAATTTCTGCAAAAAACGCAGAAATACGGCAAATCAAACCCTTTGCTGTTCGATTCTCAATTAACTCCTTTCAAAATCTGTGACATCCGCCGGAGGCTTTGTCTTCGTTCAGCGGGGTTCTTCCGCTGAACGAAGACAAATTATTCCTATAGTCGAATCGAATCGATTCGGCTATAGTCTTTAAAAAGGGGAATGATTATGGGAAAACAAACGGAGAGCATTGTTAGTTTTCGGAACATTTCAAAAGTGTATCCTGGCGTAAAAGCCTTAGATGAAGTGAGCTTCGAGATAAAACAGGGCGAGATTCATGCGCTTTTAGGCGAAAATGGGGCAGGTAAATCAACATTGTTAAATACACTTCATGGTGTAAATAATGAGTACGAGGGTACGGTGGAAATTCGTGGCGTAGCTGTGTCCTATAAAAACGCCAATGATGCCATCAAAGATGGTATTTCTAAAATTCACCAGGAGGTAAGTTTAATTCCCGAATTGACTGTGGGACAAAATATTACCTTAGGCTTTGAACCTAAAAAAGGAATGTTTATTGATTATAAAAAGCTTCATAAAGAAGCAAATGAAATTCTGACGAGAATGAGATGCCGGTTTAAAAGTGAAGATCTTGCAGGGACGCTAAGTACAGGAGAAATGCAAATGATTGCGATTGCGAAAGGGCTTTACCATAATGCCCAAGTAATATCGTTTGATGAGCCGACTGCTGCACTTACAAACCAAGAGGTTGACACGCTTTTTTCAATTATCGAAGATCTAAAAAGCAACGGTATTACCATTTTATATGTCAGTCATCGCTTGGATGAGGTATTCCAAATTTGTGACCGTGCAACTGTCCTTCGTGATGGTAAGCATATCGAAACCTTTGATATAAAGGACGTAACACGAGAACAATTGATCAAGAAAATGGTCGGACGAGATGTATCAGCTTACGCAGTTAGAACGAAAGCATCAGCGATTTCCGAAGAAAATGTACTAGAGGTAGAAAACTTAACTGTAAATGGCGTTTTTGAAGATATTAATTTTCATCTGAAGAAAGGTGAAATATTAGGGATCGCCGGTCTAGTCGGATCTAAAAGGACAGATGTCGTTCGAACGATTTTTGGTGCTACGAGGAAAACTGGAGGAACGATTAAAGTAAACGGCAAGCTCGTGGATATAAAGTCTCCAGAACAAGGTGTAAAACTAGGAATCGGTTTGGTTCCGGAAAATAGAAAAACACAAGGGTTCATTAAGTATTTTGATAATGCTAATAATGTAGGCCTTTCAAAAATGAAGAAGTTCACGAAGTTTGGCCTATTAAATCATAAACGCGTCACTGAAAACTGCAACTACTATGCGGAGGAAATTAATTTAAGACCTAAAGATCCTCTATACATGACTGTGAACCTAAGCGGGGGGAACCAGCAAAAGGTTGTCATCGCCAAGTGGCTGTCCTCTGATGCGGAGATATTGATATTAGATGAGCCGACTAAAGGCGTTGACGTAGGCGCTAAGGCGGAAATCTACCGTGTGCTGGAGGAATTGATTGAAATGGGTAAATCGATTATTGTCGTTTCCTCTGAATTACCGGAGGTTTTGGGACTCAGTGATCGAATTATCGTCATGCGAGAAGGAAAACAAGTAAAAGAATTTAAAAATAACGATCTAACTGAAGAGGATATTCTTCAGTATGCAATGGGGGTAGACAAAGATGTTGAAAATGAAAGGGCATAGTAGAGAATTTGGCTTAGTTGCTGCAATATTGATAATGGTCATTGTCTTTTCGATCATAGAGCCAGTCTATTTAAGCACAGGAAATTTGCTAGACATTATGGACCAAAGTGTTATCAATGGATTGCTCGCTCTCGGTATCACTTTTGCGATTGTTACGGGTGGGATTGACCTGTCTATCGGTTCGATCTTTGCCATTGTCATTGTAGTGGTGGGGGATTTGTTAGTAAGAGGCGTAGATCCTATCTTTGCCATTGTTTGTGGGATTGTATTAGGCTTTTTACTAGGCTTATTCAATGGAATGTTAATCGCAAAACTTAAGCTTCAACCATTTATCGCGACACTCGGTACAATGAGTGCCTACAGAGGGATTGCTTATGTTATAACGGGTGGTTGGCCAGTACTTAATATTCCGGATGGTTTTAGAGGAATCTTTAACACTAAGGTTTTTGGAACAATTCCATTTTCGATCTTCGTATTGATTGGTTTTGCCATCGTAGGTCATATCATCTTGAAGTACACAAAACTAGGTACTTATATTTATTCGATTGGTGGTAATGAGGAAGCTACCCTTCTGTCAGGCGTAAATGTAAATAAAGCCAAAATGATGGCTTATGCTATATCTGGGGCGGGAGCTGCCTTAGCTGGAATGGTGTTATTGGCTCGTTTAGGATCTGGAGAGCCGGCAGCAGGTCAATCCTATGAATTAAATGCGATTGCTGCAGCAGCAATCGGGGGAGCAAGTTTAGCAGGTGGAAGAGGTAGTATGATTGGGACATTACTAGGCGCCATTCTGTTGTCCACGCTCAAAGTAGGATTGGTTGTTGTAGGTGTAGATACTTTTTGGCAGTATATTGCCACAGGTGCTATAATTGTCATAGCTGCCTATTTTGAAGTCATACAAGATAAGCTTAAAAACTTTAAATTTAATAAAAAGAAGATGGCCGGAGAGGGAGGCAGCTAATCATGAATAAAGAAGCAGTTACAGTGATTGGCAGCATTAATTACGATTTTTTCTTAAAACAGCAACGACTCCCTGTAATTGGTGAAACATTTTCTGCCGACAGTGTAACCTTTGGTCACGGAGGAAAAGGAGCAAACCAGGCAGTACAATGTGCAAAGCTCGGCTTGGAAACGTACTTGGTTGGAAAAGTAGGGAATGACAACTTTGGTAGTGAGATGTTAGAGAGTATGGCTAGATACGGTTTGAATGTGGATTATGTAACACTAGCCAATACGAATACGGGACTTGGTATCGTAAATACGCTTGCAGATGGTCGCGTCAGTGCAACGATTGCAAAGGGCGCCAACTATAGCATGACGTGCGAGGATATCGATAAAGCCGAGTCCTTATTTGAAAAAAGTAAACTAATCATTTTGCAGTTGGAAATACCGAAGGAAGTCGTGGAATACGCAATTCAGACTGCTAAAAAGCATGATTGTACAATTATTTTAAATGCTGCACCAGCAAGTCCAGTAGACGAAAAGTATTTAAGAATGGTTGATTATTTTGTTGTCAATGAAACAGAAGCTAGCTATTATGCTAGAGAAAATGTGACGACAATTGAAGAAGCCGAACAGGTTTGCGAGCAGCTCTTCGAATATGCGAATCGTTTATTAATCATAACACTAGGGGAAAAAGGGAGTTTGCTATATGATGGACAGAAAAAGTACTTCTTTCCTTCAAAAAAAGTGAATGCAATCGAAACCACAGGTGCGGGAGATTCGTATATTGGTGCATTGGCTTACACGATCATACATGAAATGTCTTATAATGAGATGGGTGATTTTGCCTCGTTGGTTAGCTCAAAGACGGTGACGAAAATTGGTGCACAAGAAGCAATGCCAACTCTACAAGATCTATAAATTTAACGAGATATTGAGGTCGTAGACATGATTCCTTTCGTGAGACGAGAAAAAATAATGGATGAATTAGAAAATAAAAAAATTATGTACATAGAGGATTTATTGGTGATACTTGATGGTGTATCGGAATCCACTATTCGAAGAGATTTGAAAATGCTCGAAGATCAAAATTACATTACACTTTTGCACGGAGGCGCTGTTAAACTAAAGCTAGATTCTTATGAAATACCTGTAGGCGCTAAGAAATTGCTGTATAAAGAGGATAAAGAAAAAATAGCTAAGTTTGCCGCATCTTTAGTAGAGGATGAAGAGGTTATTTATATTGATTCGGGTACGACCTGTTCAGCAATGGTGAAATACATTAAAGCAACGGGTGTAAGAGTGATTACTTCAAATATACAAGTTTTAAATGAGATGAATGGAAAGAATATAGCAAGCTGTATTATTGTTGGTGGAGAAGTTAACCGGAATCTGGATTCGATTGTAGGTCCATTAACAGATGAAACATTAAGAAATTTACATTTTGATAAAGCATTCCTAGGCATAAGTGGTTTTGGTATTGATATAGGCTTTAATACTCCAGACTTTCGTGAAGCGAGCAAAAAAAGTATCGTAAATCCCAATTCCCAAAAATGCTTTGTTTTAGCTGACAGTTCAAAGTTTAATAAAAGTACTTTAGTGAAAGCATTCGGGATTCATGAAAGTACACTAATTACCAACAAAGTCATCCCGCAACTCGATGGTGTCATTGAGTACTTGGTTGCGGATTAACTGTTTGCATGTCATTCCGAATCATTGATTAAATGCTTGTCCTCAACTGCGCTCATGCTGTAATGCGCTGGGGACAGGTGTTTTTTTGTTTGTGGGAATTATTCCAGTTCCTTATCACGCAACCATAAAGTTGCTTATGCTTGACAAGCAACTTTATGGTTGCCTATAATCAATGTATGAATGAGGACAAAGACGCAATCTTTAAAGCACTTGGCGATTCGACACGGCGACTTATACTAGACGAACTATCCGAACGCAACGAGCTAACGCTCTATGAACTTACGATACGTCTCATTACGAAGCACAACCTCTCTATCTCGCGACAGGCGATCGCAAAACATCTTGCTACCTTGGAAGATGCAGGGCTCGTACAATCAAAACGAAAAGGGAAATATCGAGTTCTTACATTTAACAACGAGCCACTTAAAAATTTGTTGAAAGGGTGGATCGAATAACTTTTTCAAAATACTTCTGACGAACGTATGGATTTCTTTGCTTGGAACCAGATTGTTAGCAGAGTACCATACGTCGCAATTATCGAAGGAGGAAAAAATAGCATGAAAATTATTGTTACTAGTATTTTCGTTGAAGATCAAGACAAGGCATTGGCGTTTTATACAGATACGCTTGGCTTTGTAAAAAAGCATGACGTTCCCACCGGGGAATTTAGGTGGATAGCCCTTGTTTCTCCTGATGATCAAGGCGGTACCGAGCTTTTGCTCGAACCGAATAACCATCCAGCGGCCAAAGAATATCAAAAGAAAATATTTGCCGAAGGCGTCCCAGCAACAATGTTTGGCGTTGCAGATATTCACAAAGAGTACAAACGATTAGTGGAAAAAGGCGTGAAGTTTACGATAGAGCCGACAGAAATGGGCGAAGTCACATTGGCTGTTTTCGATGATACATGTGGCAACTTTATTCAAATTGCGCAAAGTAAACATTATGAGGAATGACCTAGTTTTTAAACGGTTTTATAGGTGAGTTTTAAGTTTGATGAAGTGTTTTTTTCTCGAAAATTAAATAACCTAATGTTAACCTTGTCCTGATTTTAGGACGGGGTTATACATGTTTAAACTATAAAATTATTGCCATCTTACAATTGCTAACGTTCTCCATACTACTTTGCTTATAAGAGGCTTCCTTAGTAAGTCATCAGCCAGTAGTATATGCTAAGATGTAATTAATATTGGGAATAAATATACTTTATTACGAGGAGACATATTATGAAAGTAAAACTAGAAGATGTTGCGAAGGTAGCGGGGGTATCCCCGACGACTGTATCTCGGGTGTTGAATAATCGAGGCTATATTAGTGAGCGGACGAAAGAAAAAGTGGAGAACGCTATTAAGGAACTGAATTATTACCCGAATGACGTTGCAAGGTCTTTATTCAAAAAGAGAACAAATTTCATAGGGTTAATATTACCGACTGTCAGTAATCCTTTTTTTGGCGAATTGGCATTATATATCGAGAACGTTTGCTCTTCATTGGGCTTTAAAATTATTCTTTGTAATAGTAATGGGCAGCTTGAAAAAGAAAAAGCTTACGCGACAATGCTTATTCGACATCAAGTAGATGGCATCATTGTTTGTTCGTATAACCGGGGAATCGATACATATAAGTATCCCAAGCTACCTATTGTTGCGATTGATCATTACTTGGCACCAACGATACCCGTGGTAGGTTCTGATAACTATGCGGGTGGAAAATTGGCTGTCCAGCATTTAATAGATCGAGGGTGTAAATCGATCATTCATATCAATGGTCCCCTTGAATTAGAAACACCAGCTCAATTTAGGAGGAAAGCCTATGAGGATTTAGTGGAAAATCCAATTACATATGAAATTACAAAAGCATTAGATCATGAAGAATCCATTGAGATAATGAGAAGTATTTTTACAGAGTACCCTGAAACGGACGGCATATTTGCAAGTGACGATATGATTGCCGCATCCTGTTTGCGGATTGCAAAAGAATTGGGCATACATGTACCCAACCAATTAAAGGTTGTCGGATATGATGGTACTACAACAGTCATGCATCTATTGCCTCAATTAACGACGATTCAACAACCGATTGAGGAAATTGCTAAAACAGCTGTGAAAAAATTAATGGATATGATTGATAACTCTGAACTCTCGGGTCCATATGAAACGACATTGCCTGTTCAACTGCTAATCAATGAGACAACCTAATTTTTTTGAGATTAGGTTTTTTTAAAATTATTTTATGTCAAGCGGTTGACATATGAAAGTGGCTGACATATTATTAACTCACAAATCAAAAAACAGTAAAGGGGGCTATGCATAGAAATGACCACTGAGACAAAAACAAACGTACCTCATAAGAAACAAAGTTTGTTACGGTATATGATTCAAAACTACACGCTGTATTTATTTTTGGCCCCAGCGATTATTTTGACAATCATCTTTAAGTATATTCCGATGTACGGATCTATTATTGCCTTTAAAGATTTCAGTCCTATGAAAGGAATATGGGGAAGTGATTGGGTAGGATTTGAACATTTCACAAATTTTTTAACGTCACCCAACTTCGGAGACATTTTTATGAATACGCTTAAACTAAGTGTCTACGGCTTAGTGTTAGGGTTTCCAGTACCTATTATTCTGGCGTTAATGTTAAATCAAGTGAAACGAGCATCTATTAAGAAAAATATTCAACTCATTCTGTATGCCCCGAATTTTATCTCGGTCGTTGTCATTACAGGGATGCTGTTCATCTTCTTATCACCAATGGGACCCATTAATACGGTTTTATCGTTTTTCATGGATAAGCCGATTTCGTTCATGTCTGACCCAGATGCGTTTATATCGATCTATATTCTTTCGGGTATTTGGCAGGGGGCAGGTTGGGCTTCTATCATTTATGTGGCAGCGCTTGCAAATGTGGATCCCCAGCTCCATGACGCAGCAACCATTGACGGGGCTTCGCTATTACAAAGAGTGCGACATATCGATCTTCCAACGTTAAAACCGATGATGGCTGTGCTATTCATCCTTGCAGCAGGTGGAATCATGGGCATTGGATTTGAGAAAGCCTATTTGATGCAAACGGCTATGAATATACCAACATCTGAAATTATTGCAACCTATGTTTACAAAGTAGGGCTTCAAGCTGGAGACTATGCGTACTCATCAGCAGTTGGATTATTTAACTCTATTATCAATGTGATTTTACTTGTTTTCGTGAACTATGTAGTTAAAAAACTTAATGAAGGTGAAGGTCTTTATTAAAAGGAGGCGCGAGATAGGAATATGAATTATTCAAAACGAGATCAATTGCTACTAACGATAAATAAATTCGTTTTAATTATTGCTACATTGCTCATTCTGTTGCCGTTGCTCTATGTCTTGTTAGCCTCATTTTTAGATCCTAACGTCTTGCTGAGCAAAGGCATATCATTCAATCCGGACGATTGGAGTGTGCAAGGCTATGTGAAAATTTTGCAAAACGAAGCAATTATTAGAGGGTTCTTTTACTCGATTCTGTATTCAGTCGGATTTGCTGTTGTGACAGTTGTTGTTTCTATATTCGCTGCCTATCCACTATCTGTTGAAGGGTTTAGAGGAACGAAAGTCATTATGATTTTCTTCCTTATCACGATGTTTTTCAGTGGTGGTTTAATCCCAACGTATTTAGTGGTCAAGGATCTAGGGATGTTAAATAGCATATGGGCTATTATTTTGCCAGGTGCGATTAGTGTCTGGAATATTATCTTGGCTAGAACGTATTTCAAAGCCATTCCTAAGGAACTCCAAGAAGCGGCAAAAGTCGACGGGGCATCTGATTTACTTATATTCTTCAAGATTATTTTACCGCTATCTAAACCGATTATTTTTGTTCTTGCATTATATGCCTTTGTAGGCCAATGGAATTCGTATTTTGACGCAATGATTTACCTAGAAGATGCCAAATTACATCCATTGCAGTTAGTGCTACGTTCGATTCTTATCCAAAACGAGGTACAGCCTGGCATGATTGGCGATCAGCTTGCCATGGCAGAGTTGAAAAAAATGTCGGAAATGATTAAATACTCATCTATTATTCTTTCTAGTTTACCTCTGATCATTATGTATCCTTTCTTCCAGAAGTATTTTGAAAAAGGCGTAATGGTTGGTTCAATAAAATAAAAAAATGGGGGTTTTAGTATGAAGAAGGGCAACAAAGCACTAGCAGCTTTACTCGTTACGGGGTTATTATTTGCGGGATGTAGCAAGGATAGTGGCACGTCATCTGAGGCGTATGAGCTAAAAAATATTACCTTTCCATTGGAAGAAGCAGTGAGCTTAAAGTTCATGACCCAAAGCTCGCCTTTGGCACCGACAGATCCGAATGACAAGTTAATTTACAAACGATTAGCAGAAAAAACGGGTGTCAATATTGAATGGAAAAACTATACGACGGATTCATTCATTGAAAAGAGAAATTTGGCGGTTGCGAGTGGTGATTTGCCAGACGCTATTTTAGACGCTGTTTACAGTGATTATGATCTTCAAAAGTTAGGGAAGGACGGTACGATTATTCCCGTGGAAGATCTGATCGACCAGTATATGCCGAATTTGCAAAAGGTACTAGAAGCAAAACCGGAATATAGGTCTATGATTACAGCAACAGATGGCCATATATACGCATTTCCTTGGATTGAAGAGTTAGGTGCTGGGAAAGAAAATATTCACTCCATCGATACATTCCCTTGGATTAACGTAGAGTGGCTCAACAATTTAGGATTGGATATGCCAACGAATGTAGAAGAGCTAAAAGAGGTGTTACTAGCTTTCAAAAATGACGATCCAAATGGTAATGGTCAGGCTGATGAAATTCCACTTTCCTTCATCATTAACCACGGCGGGGAGGATTTTGCATTTTTATTCAATCCATTCGGCTTAGGCGACAACTGGGATCACACAGTCGTATCCAATGAAGGTGAAGTTATCTTTACAGCAGCGGACGAAGGTTATCGTGATGCCATGATGTATTTTGCTGACCTATATAAAAACAATCTTATTGATGAAGAGGCTTTCGAACAAGACTTCAATACGTATGTGGCTAAAGGGAAAGACGAGAAATACGGTTTATACTTCACGTGGGATAAAGCCAATATTAGTGGCGACAACGATAAATATGAGCTAATGCCCCCACTTGCTGATGCTGAAGGTAATATTCATGTTGCACGTACAAACGGCATGGGCTTTGACCGCGGGAAAATGGTTATTACAAGTGCTAACCAAAACTTAGAGTTAACGGCTAAATGGATTGACCAGCTTTATGATCCTGTGCAATCTGTGCAAAATAACTGGGGAACTTATGGAGATACAGAGCAACAAAACATCTTTGAGTATGACGAAAGCGCAAATATGCTGAAGCACCTTGCACTAGAAGGAACGGCACCAGCTGAACTACGACAAAAAACAAATATTGGTGGACCATTAGCTATTCTGGATGAATATTATGGCGTAGCTACGACAAAACCAGATGATGCAGTAGAGCGACTAAATCAAATGAAGGAAGTCATGTCACCACATATGTATGCTGACAATATTTATCCGAAAGTGTTTTTCTCCCTGGATGAATTAAAAGAGCTTTCAAGCATCGAAACAGACCTATTCGCTTATGTGCATAGAAAACGTGCAGAGTGGATTAAAACTGGAAAAGCTGAAGAAGAGTGGGGCGAGTATTTAGAAGAGCTAGATCGATTGAAATTTCCTACATGGCTACAAATTAAACAGGATGGTTATGACAGGAATTCAAACTAACAGAGGAGGAAATAGTGATTGACGACTTATAATCTTGAGAAATATAGACCAACTTTGCATTTTGCACCACAGAGAAATTGGATGAATGATCCGAACGGAATGGTTTATTTTAAAGGGGAATATCATTTATTCTTTCAGCATAATCCGAATGATAGCATATGGGGTCCCATGCATTGGGGTCATGCTGTCAGCAAAGATATGATTGACTGGCAGGAGCTGCCGATTGCTCTCTATCCAGATGAACTAGGGACCATTTTTTCAGGAAGTGCTGTGGTAGATTGGCATAATACATCAGGTTTTTTCCCGGATGAGCCTGGAATTGTAGCGATTTTTACACATCATTTGGATAAGGCTGATGGAACGCCGACGATTCAAACCCAAAGTCTTGCCTATAGTCATGACCAAGGCCGAACGTGGACGAAGTACGAGGGAAATCCTGTACTCGGGCACCCGACAAAAGTAGATTTTAGAGATCCGAAAGTATTTTGGCATGCGGAAACGGCAAAGTGGCTGATGGCGTTAGCAACAGGACAAACGGTAACTTTTTACTCGTCCCTGAATTTAATAGACTGGCAGTTTGAAAGCGAGTTTGGGGATAATATTGGTTCGCATGAAGGTGTTTGGGAATGTCCTGATCTATTTGAATTAGCTGTGGACAATAGTGAAGAGAAGAAGTGGGTATTGTTGGTCAGTATTGGGGACAACCCTCAATTTGAGAGTGGCTCAAGAACGCAATACTTTGTAGGTTCTTTTGATGGCTCGACTTTTACAGCTGACCATCAAGAGATTCAATGGCTCGATTTTGGAAAAGACAATTATGCAGGTGTTAGTTTTTCAGATATTCCTACGGAGGATGGTCGAAGAATTTATCTGGGCTGGATGAGTAATTGGCGCTATGCCAACCAAGTACCGACTGAGGGCTGGAGAAGTCAGATGACGTTGCCAAGGACGCTAGCCTTACAACATGTTGGAGGTCAGCTACTGGTCGTTCAAAATCCTGTTAAGGAACTAGATTCATACTTTACCAAAGTTGTTGAAATTGACGATTTGTTCATCAGTAGCGAAGAGTCAAAAGCGTTTGCGGTGGATAAGCCGAGTGTAGAGATTGTTTTGGAGATTGATAATCATGACGCGAAGCAATTCGGGGTCGTGCTGTCCCATACGGCAAGCCAAAAAACTGTGCTAACGATAGATGCAGAGACGAATCGATTCACATTGGATCGCGAAAGGTCGGGGCAAATCGTATTCTCAGAAAACTTTTCTAATCATCAAGAGTTAAATCTGCAAGCTACGAATCAGGTGAAATTGCATATTATTGTAGATTCTGCTTCTATTGAAGTATTCTTGAATGAGGGGGCATATGCCGTGACGAGCTTGGTTTATCCGGATAAGGTTTGTGAAGAGGTTGTCCTGTTCGCATTAGATGGAACTATCCAGGTAACAAATAGCTATATTGGAGCATTCCACTCATGATAAGTAGAGAGGATTGAGTATCTTGTTAGGTGCAATTGAAGCAGGGGGAACAAAATTTCTTTGCGCTGTGGGGGATATGGATTTTAATGTGATTGAAATGATTGAAATTCCAACAACAACTCCTGCGGAGACAATGAAAAAAGTACAAGAATTTTTTCGACAATTTGAGATTCAAGCATTAGGAGTAGGGTCATTTGGTCCGGCTGACATTAACCCGGATTCTACAAATTATGGCTGTATCACAACAACGCCTAAAGTGGCGTGGCAGCATTTTAATATTCTGTCATCCTTAAAAGAGCACTTGGACGTCCCGATGGTGTTCGATACAGATGTCAATATTGCGGCATTGGGGGAGGCGAAGTTTGGAGCTGCTCAAGACGTAAATAGCTGTATCTATATTACGATTGGGACGGGAATCGGCGTGGGTGCGGTGAATAATGGCAAGATGCTACAAGGGATCAGTCACCCCGAGATGGGACATATCATGGTTCGAAGACATCCTGATGACTCATTTGAAGGTGTTTGTCCGTTCCATGGTGATTGCTTGGAGGGATTGGCTGCTGGACCCGCAATTGAAAAGAGATGGAATGAAAAAGCTGTGTTGCTGACAGATAGACCGGAAGTATGGGAAATCGAAGGTTATTACATCGCGCAAGCGTTAATGACGTATATTCTAACGCTATCACCAGAAAGAATTATTCTAGGTGGCGGAGTTATGAAACAACGGCAAGTGTTGCCCGTGATTTACAAACATTTGCAGGCGATGAATAATCATTATTTAGTTTTCCCACAGCTAGAGGATCAGATAGCTGACTATATTGTAACTCCTGGTATTGAGGGCTTTTCAGCGATTAAAGGTGCATTTTATTTGGCGAAGGCTGAGCTGGAATAGGGAATTCTTTTGAATTTGCTTTAGGATTTAATTTATCTTGAAAAGAAATGAGGGACCAAACCGATTGTTTTCTAGGCAATTGGTTTGGTCTTAAATTTTGCCTGAATAAGGAGTGGGTATATTTTGAAGATTAAAAGACTTATTGCTACGCTAATAGGGATGTTGATTTTACTAGTTGGATGCAGTGAAGTTGAACAAAACGAAAAGGGTGAGAGTGATATGAAAGCAGTGGGTCTAAGTAAAAAGCAGGCAGCGAATGCTGATTATTATACGGAAATGTATCGGCCACAGTATCATTTTTCAACACCATCAGGGAATTTAGCGGATCCAAATGGACTTATATATTTTGAGGGAGAATATCATTTATTTCATCAGAAAAATGGTAACTGGGCGCATGCCATTAGTACAGATATGCTCCATTGGGAACACTTTCCCGTCGCTTTGGAGCATGATTTACTTGGGCAAGCTTTATCGGGTAGTACAGTTGTAGACTGGAATGATTCCAGTGGAATATTTAATGGAAAGACTGGTTTAGTTGCTTTTTATACGAGTACCGAGGGCGGTGAAGCGCAAGGGATGGCATATAGTAAAGATAAGGGGAGAACATGGGAGCGCTATGAAGGTAACCCGATTATTGAAAATCCCGGTATAAAAGACTTCCGTGATCCGAAAGTGTTTTGGCATGAGGATACAAATAAGTGGGTAATGGTGATTTCTACAAATCAAAGTGTTACGTTTTATAACTCTGATAACCTGATCGATTGGACGTTCCAAAGTCAATTTGGAGGTGATGAAGGCTCCCATGTTGCAGTGTGGGAGTGCCCGGATTTATTTCAGTTGCCTGTCAATGGGGATCAAGGGAATCAGAAGTGGGTTCTGCACGTGAGTGTTGGGGATAATGATACAACGAATGGTTCAACAGCTCAATATTTCATTGGAGAGTTTGATGGAACGACATTTGTGAATGACAATTCCCGAGAAACAGTGTTAACGACTGATTTTGGACAAGACTTTTATGCGGCACAGTCATTTTCTGATATTCCTGATGAGGATGGTAGAAGAATTTGGCTAGGCTGGATGGCGAATTGGCGCTACCCATACCAATCTCCAACTGATCCATGGATGGGCTCTATGTCGATTCCACGTGAGTTATCACTTCGAACCATTGAAGATGGTAGTATTCGACTATTCCAAGGACCTATTCAGGAAATAGAGAGCTTACGGGCAAATGCTCATCATGTGGAGGCATTCCGATTAGAAGGCGATCATCTGATTGAGACATTTGCGAGTACAACATTTGAATTCGAAATGATTGTGGAGTGGGATGATGTGGAGGAGTTCGGTATTCGTCTTCGCCAATCCGAAGAGGAAGAGGCTGTATTTGGCGTCGATACAGCGACGAATAAAATCTTTTTAGATCGCTCAAATGCCGGATTGGAACAATTGACGGATCGGAACGGAAATATGTATCAGTTTGGTAATCGTCATGAAACAGATTACCCAATGGAGCGAAAACAGATTAAGATAAGGGGTCTTGTGGATGAATCTTCTATTGAGTTATTTATCAATGAAGGTGAATTCGCGTTTACTAAATTGATTTATACAAAGCCGACGAATAATGCCATTGAATTATATACAAAGGGCGGCAACGTAGATGTTGTGCTATTAGACTTCTTTGAGTTACATTCGACGTGGCGAGAACGTCCTCAAGCGAATGAAATGACCGGTATTGTAGTCAGTGAGGAGTATGTCACGTTAAAAGTTGGGGAAGTGACGACTATTCAGGCACAGGTCAAGCCGAATGGTCATGATTATGATGAGGGCTATACATGGGAAGTTGAACATTCGAATGTAGTGGAAATCACAGAGCTGGACGATTCAATGATTTCTTTGGAAGCCTTGGAACCAGGCGTTACAAATATCACTGTGAGTGATGCGAGTGGGAAGGTTACGAAAGTGATGAAGGTTAGGGTTCATTCGTAATAGAGGAGGAGACGCGTGATGAAAACAGAGAAAGAAAAAATGCTGGCTGGTGAATTGTACCTTGCCGCTGATTCCGAATTAATAAAAGGGCGAGAAAATGCCCGTCGATTAACAAGGGTTTTTAATGAAACGTTGGAAACGGAGCTTAGTGAACGGACTACATTGTTAAAAGAGTTATTTGGTTCAGTTGGGGAAAATATATACATTGAACCTACTTTACGCTGTGACTACGGATCTAATATTCATGTTGGTGAAAACTTTTACGCTAATTTTGATAGTGTCTTTTTGGATGTTTGTGAAATCAGGATTGGCGATAATTGCATGATGGCTCCCGGTGTGCATATTTACACGGCTACTCATCCATTAGATCCTACGGAGCGAAATTCCGGTGCCGAATATGGAAAGCCTGTAACAATCGGCGATAATGTCTGGATTGGCGGGCGTGCGGTGATTAATCCTGGAGTTACGATTGGTCATAATGTGGTCATCGCGTCAGGTGCGGTTGTGGTAAAAGACGTGCCGGATAATGTCGTTGTAGGTGGAAATCCTGCAAGGATTATTAAAGAGATTGATGTTGCGAGGACTCGTGGGTGAATTGGTGAAATTTCATCTATCTCTCTAGAGTCACCGGTGAATCCCTGAAACACAGAACTGACCCGCCCTTTCATTGAAAAGGACGGGTTCTTTTTGATGAAAAGCAGGCTACTTGATGAGAATTGTAGGGCTACACCAAATTACCTCACTATAGAGAGAAGTAATTATTGATGAGAGAAAATTCGGAACTTGTCGATGGGCAAAGCGTCTAAAGTAGAGGACTTATCAAGGAGTTGAGTGGCTGTGAAGACTCTTTTGAGGGTAAACATGCTAAGTGCTCTCTATGCTTTTGCGTTATTTATATCCATTGAGCTACAAGTTAATGTTTATAGAATTTATCGGGTAACGGGATGGGAAGGGGATGCAGTTAATAGTGTGATTGCTGCTATCCATTTGGTCGGATTCATTGCTACACCCTTTCTCTTCTACTTCCTCGTCCGAAAATGGTTTGAAGGTCGCAAAGCGGGCTACTGGTCAGTAATTCTTTGGTTGCCGTATGTCATCCTATTTGTTTTCATCTTTGCGACGCTCTTTCCGATTACTTACGGTGGAGATAAGGCTTCGCCAGCAACGGGGCTTATTATTATGGGACAACTGATTACTTATCCGTTTTATTTATTAGTAATAACTTGGATTGGCTCTGCTGAGGACTTTGCTGTAGAGGAAATAAAATCTGAAGAGTAGGGTGATTGTGGTGAAGATAGCATTCTTTGATAGGGATGGGACGATTATTGAAGACTATCCAGATCATCAGTGGACAGATATCAAAGAGCCTGTGTTTCTTACTGATTCAATCGAGACATTAAAAAGTGTTAATAAAAAAGGGTATGAAATTATCATTATCACGAACCAGTATTTATTAAATGAAGGATTTATATCGTTTGAACAGTACGAGGATATTACGGAAAAGATGCTGAATGCGTTAATTCATCATGGAGTGGAGATCTTAGATATATTTTACTGTCCACATAGCAGGACAGAGGGGTGTAACTGCATTAAACCTCAAACAGGTATGATTGCAGAGGCGATTAAGAAATACCCTAGTATAAATATTGATGAATCCTTTATGGTTGGCGATTCAATAGTGGATGTTGAATTAGCTATCAGTATGAAGATGAAGGGGTTTGGAATTGGTGTGGGTTCCTCCTATAATCATGAAAAAATTCGTGAGGTGAAAAGCATAAAAGAATTACTTGATTATTTATAATCGGGACTATTATAGGAGCAGGGGGATTCATTTGAAAAGAATAATTTTTTCGCTCTTATTAGTAGTGGTTGTATTAGTATCTGCCTGTCAAAGCAAAGAACTGCTATTTGTTGGTGAGGGAGAACGGTGGTCGGCTAAAGTCACGGTGGGTCAGACGGATGGAGACGAAACGTATACGATTCAACTTAGCTATAAGGGTGATGATGTGAAAACCGTTGAAACAATGAGTTACGCTATCAAATCAAGTCATGATGGGGTGTTAGAATATGAGGCGAATGAAGTTTTATTAAATGAACGAGGCGTATATAAAGGTCAAATGCTAAGTTCTAATAGTCCTTCTACGACTAGTGCGGATGAGCTCCTCCTAGAAGTGGAATGGAATGGTGAAAGTGAGATTTTCATTTTAAGGAATGGCATATAGACCCTGAAAGTTGCGGGTATTTTCATACACTCGCCCGTAAATCCCCGCCTTTACTTCTATTCACCGCAGACTTCCTCTTAATAACTGAAAATAAAGATATGTATCCTCTCTCGTTTACCGTATAATTTAGTCAATGTGTGTTTGAAATGAGGTGGGATTCCGTTGTTGGATTTGCTAGTTATAATGCTGGAGAGGGTTGGCATGATTGTAGCGGTTGCCTTCATTTTGACTCGCTTTCAGTTTTTTAAAAACCTGGTGCACCGCGATAAATTGGATCGTAAGCAGGAGCTTACGGCGATTCTATTTTTTGGATTTTTTGGGATTGTAGGCACGTATTTTGGAGTCGCGCTTAATACGGATACGCTGCATTTTAATAGTGTTGCAACGGCATTGAGTTCAGAGGAGGCCATTGCGAATTCGCGTGTCATTGGTGTGGTTGTCGCAGGTTTGCTAGGTGGCTATCGTGTCGGGATTGGCGCGGGGCTAATTGCGGGTATCCATCGTATGACGTTGGGTGGATTTACAGCTGTCTCTTGTGGACTTTCAACAATCATTGCAGGCGTTGTCGCTGGAGCTTTTTATCGAAAAGGGAAAGCGCTTAAACCATTTACCGTATTTGGCATCGGTGCACTTGCGGAAGCGATGCAAATGTCTATGATTCTGTTGATATCCAAACCATTTGAGCAAGCGCTCACACTGGTTGAGGTCATTGGAATTCCGATGATTTTAGCAAATGGGGTGGGGACAGCAATGTTCCTATTGATTGTCCATAATGTGATTAGCCAGCAGGAGAAAGTGACGGCATTACAGGCGCAGAAAACGTTGCGCATTGCGAATCAAACACTGGGTTATTTGCGCACAGGCATGAACGCCGACACGGCACAAGCTGTCTGCAATATTCTATTCCGCGAATTACAGCCAAGTGCAGTTGCCATGACTAACCAAACGGATATTTTGGCGCATGTCGGGCTTGCCAGTGATCATCATAAGGTAGGCAGTTCGATTCGGACGGATGAAACGAAGGATGTTATTCTTTTGGGAGAGTTGGTTGTCGTCAATGATGGCACCATTCACTGCGATTATCCGGGCTGTCCATTAGGCGCGGCAGTTATCGCACCACTTATTCGCCGCGGTGAAACGATTGGCACGCTGAAACTGTACTATCCATCAGAAAAAGTCATTACAGATGTCAGTATTGAACTGATTGCAGGCTTGAGTTCGCTATTAAGCAACCAGCTCGAAATTGCCGAAACGGATCGCGCTTATCAATTGGCAAAAGAGGCTGAGATCAAAGCGTTACAGGCACAAATTAGTCCTCACTTTTTATTTAATTCCATGAATATTATTGTGTCGTTGATTCGCACAGATCCAGACCAGGCACGGAAGCTATTGACGTCGTTATCGTACTTTTTGCGGCAAAATGTCACAGGGACAACTGCGTCTCAAATTACGCTTGAGCAAGAGCTATCGCATGTCAAAGCGTATTTGGAAATCATAGAGGCTAGATTTGTCGATCGACTGACCATTGTATATGACGTGGATGATCATTTACTACATGAACGAATTCCACCATTCACCTTGCAGCCGATTGTTGAAAATGCGATTCACCACGGTATTAAGGATATGGAGAAAAACAGCATTATTAAAATGACGGTACGTGAGCTTGGCGCCGAAATTGAAATTAAGGTGGAGGACAACGGCAAAGGGGTCACGCCTGAGCGACTCGCTGTATTGGGTACGATGCAGTTGGATTCTGAAACGGGAACTGGGGTAGGACTTTTCAATATTAACCGGCGCTTGCTGATGACGTATGGCGAACAAGCAGCCTTATCAATTTTAAGTCAAGAGAATGAGGGAACAGCTATTTCATTTCGAATTCCTAAATTGGGGGTAGGTGTCTAATGGGGACGATCCGTACTTTGATCGTAGATGACGAACGATATGCACGTGAGGAATTAACGTATTTACTAGGTAAGTTTCCAGGTATCCAAGTGGTGGGGGAGGCTGAAAGTGGGGAAGCAGCCATTTTAAAAGCGTTACAGCTTCAGCCGGATGTTGTTTTTTTAGATGTCGAGATGCCGAAGATGAATGGCATGGAAGTCGCGAAAACCTTAGTGGAATTAAAAAAAGTGCCGCTTATCATTTTTGCGACTGCTTATCCACAATTCGCGGCGGAGGCCTTTCGCATCAATGCTGTCGATTATTTATTGAAACCGTATGACGAGGAGCAGCTAAAGCAAACGATAGAACGAATTGACAAGATGTTACATCCCGTACTGCCGGCCGACAAAACGGAGAAGCCAGGTAAATTGGCGGTAGAAACAGGCGGCGAGATCGATTATATTTTACCGCAGGATATTTTGTATATTTTTCGAGATGACAAAGTAACGAAAATCATTACGCAAACAGAAGACTATGATGTAAGGACTACGTTGAAGGAGTTGGAAAGTCGATTAGAGCCATTTTCATTTTTTCGGATTCACAAAGGCTATCTCGTCAACTTGAAATACGTCAGCCGATTAACGCCATGGTTTAACGGTGCCTATCAGCTTGAATTAGAAGGCTTGGATGAAAAACTTTCAGTGAGTAGAAATTACGTCAAAGATTTGCGACAGCGCTTGGAATTGTAATGACATGTTAACCTGCACTATTTGCATGTTACACTCTTAAACTCGCATGTTGGACCGAAAAACGCCTATTTTTGAAAATTTACCATAAACTAAATACAGGAATGGTAAGAAAGATAGACTTGAATCAAAGGGAGTTCAAACTCCCTTTGATTCAAGTCAAGCCTCCGGCGGATGTCACAGATGTTCAGAGGAGCTTTTCGAGCGCGCTCGAAAAGCTCCTCTGAGAATCTGTGACATCCGCCGGCGGCTTGACTTGAATCAAAGGGCGTTTGAACTCCCTTTGATTCAAGTGAAGCCTCCGGCGGATGTCACAGATTTTCAGAGGAGCTTTTCGAGCTCGCTCGAAAAAATCTGAACGCAATTACGCCGAGGCGTAATTGATCAAATAGGGAAATAGGGGTGTTCACATGATTACATTTTTTGCTTCAATTGCACTTTTAGTTATTGCTTATTTTACGTATGGGAAATTCATTGAAAAGATTTTTGATCCTTCGGATGCTCGGAAAACACCTGCATATGCCAATGCAGATGGCGTCGACTATGTGCCGATGCATAAACAAAAAAATGCGCTTATTCAGCTGTTAAATATAGCTGGAACAGGTCCAATCTTCGGACCAATTATGGGTGCACTATTCGGACCAGTCGCTTTCTTATGGATTGTTTTCGGAGCGATTTTTGCAGGAGCTGTGCATGACTATTTAACAGGTATGATTTCGATTCGTAATAAAGGCGCACATATTCCAGAGCTTGCCGGAAAGTTTTTAGGAAATGTTTCCAAGCATATTGTAAACGTTTTCGCGCTATTGCTTCTGCTATTAGTCGGGACTGTATTTGTAACGACACCGGCCTCATTATTGGCAATTTTAATGAATGGTAAAGTGGCATTATGGATTTTGATTACTGTCATTTTTGCTTATTATTTCTTATCTACGATTCTTCCGATTGATAAAATTATCGGTAGACTGTATCCATATTTTGGTGCGGTACTATTGATTGGTACTGTTGGGGTTGGAGGAGCCTTAGTATTCTCGGATTATACAATTCCAGAATTGACATTGGCGAACTTGCACCCGGATAATGTACCGATTTTCCCGATTTTATTCTTTACAATTACTTGTGGCGCCCTATCTGGTTTCCATGCGACACAATCACCAATTATCTCTAGAACAACACAAAAAGAATCACAAGGTCGCTATGTATTTTATGGCATGATGATTACTGAAGCAGTCATTGCGATGATCTGGGCTGCGGCGGCAATGAGTATGCTAGACGGACAAACATTAAGTGAGTTCATCAAAACAGGTACACCTTCTTCGGTTGTTAACGAAGTGTCTATGACATTGTTAGGCGCTATTGGTGGAACAATCGCGGTTTTAGGGGCTATTGTCCTGCCGATTACATCAGGCGATACGGCGTTCCGTGCGGCACGTTCCATCATTGCGGATTACATGAAGATTGACCAGAAAAAAGTGGCAAAACGATTGATGATTGCTGTGCCATTATTTGTGCTATCGGCTTTGCTAACACAAATTGACTTCAACATCTTGTGGAGATACTTCTCTTGGGCGAACCAAGCAACAGCGGCAATTGCCTTATGGATTGCGACGATGTATCTATTTATTAAAGGCAAGAACTACTTTGTGTCGCTCGTACCGGCACTGTTCATCACCTACATGGTCTTCGTCTATATCTTAAACGCGAAGATTGGACTAAGCTTAGATTTGAAACTGTCCTTCTACGTCGGAATTGTTTTAACGGCTATTTTGACGGTCATGTTCTTTATTAAAGCGAAAAACAATAAGGCGAATAAGATTGAAACAGATGTCGTCGTGGATGACGTGGACGTGAATGAGAGTAAATTGGCTTAAGTTGAATGTGTGAATAACAAAAAGGTGAGATGCTGCTAGATAAGCAGTGTCTCACCTTTTTGGGTTTATACCTTAAACTGACGTAATGCGATATTGAGCTCTTCAGATAGTACTTTCAATGTAGCTGAACTTGCGGTGATTTCCTCCATGGATGCGAGCTGTTGTTCAGCAGCGGCGGCTACTTGGTGCGTTTGTTCATATGAGGTTTCTGCGCTGCCCGCTATTTCTTCCGATGTAGCTGCAATTTCCTCTGAGCTAGCTGACATTTGTTCAGCAACTGCCGACAGTTCGATAGCCTCTTTTACAATGAGCTCGATGGAAATGATAATTTGTTTGAATGCTGATTCCACTTCCCCCATCCGCTTGATGCCATCATTGACACCGCTTTCATTTTTTGTCATAGAATCGGCTGCTCTTATTGTATCGGCTTGGATGGCACTGACAAGCTTTTGAATGTCGGCAGCAGAACCATTTGTTTCGTCTGCTAATTTTCGAACTTCATCAGCAACAACGGCAAACCCTTTTCCAGCTGTACCAGCTCGTGCTGCTTCAATTGCTGCATTCAGAGCTAATAGATTTGTCTGTTCTGAAATGGATGTTATAACAGAAACGATATTCTGAATTTTATTGGCTTCGGTTTCCAATTGCTCAATCACCAATTTTGTTTCGTTCGTTCCTTGGTGTATTGTGTCCATTTGCTGTACAGCATTTTGCACAACTTTTTGTCCGCTATTCGCCTGCTCAATCATTTTATGTGTAGTGTCAGAGACAGTTGTGGCGGTAAAGGCAACAGTTTGGACTCTTTGAGACATATCTCCCATTGCTTTTGCACTCTCTTCAGCACTTTGCATTTGGACTTCCGCGGACTGCGCAACCTTTTCGATGGCGGATGTTACTTCATTCGCTGCAAGGGTAGCTTCATTTGTAACAATGTCTACTGCGCTGGCAGACTGTTCAACCTGTTGAGCACTATCCTGCACCTTGCTGATTAAACTTCTCATACTGTCACTGATTGAAGTGAAAATAGTGGCAAGATCACCCAGCTCGTCCTTTCGTTTTAAAAACCGTCCTGAAATGGACTGTGTAAAGTCTCCTTGCTGCAAGACTTGTCCGAATCCAACAGTAGCACGTAATACTTTTGTGATATTCCGTGTGACAAAAAAGATAATGAGGGCAAGAATAGTGACAATGACGATAATGCTAATGACAATCTGAGTTGTAATCGCTTTCGCTTCTTTGGTTACTTCATCAAGAGGTGCAACTAACAGCGCGCTCCAAGGAGTTTGTATTCCTTCAACACTAATTGGTGAAAATAAGCGATAGACATCCTTATTCAAAATATCAGATATCCCAGAAATTCTTATTTTCTCTCCTTGAAGAACCGCATTTCTAACCACTTCCCCTTCCTCACTTTCACTCATGGCAGTGTGGTCAAAGTAATTGCGTCCAATCAAATCGTTTTGTTGATGCGAAATGACAATCCCAGTGTTGGACATCAAGCTTGCAAAGCCACTGTCGTAAAAGGAAAATTGAGTGACCAATTCGTTCAATGTTTTTAACTCCATATCCACGCCGATTACGCCAACTGCTTTTCCGTTCACTTTAACGGGAAAGGCAACGGAAGTGATGTAGATTGTATTTTTATTGAGTTCGACAATAACAGGCTCAAAGAGTGCATTTTCGCCTGTCTCCAACACCTTTTTAAGATTTGTATGTAAGTCGCCAAGCCGATTATAGCCCTTCATCGGTAGAACGATGAACTTTCCATCTTCATCTTTTGACCATATCGGAACAAAACGCCCAGTCGTATCATGCCCTTCCGCATCGACGTAGTCTGCATCTTTGCCATCAAAGGCATCAGGCTCCCAAACCATCCATGAGCTAACCGCATTAGGATTCGTAACCAGTAATTGACGCAGCATCGTATTTGCATCATCCCGTGCAGGGACCGAACCACTATCAAGTAATCCGCCTAATGATTGGGACAATGTTTGAAGTGCCGCTGTCGTTTTTTCTAGCTCAAGCCCTAATTCCTCAGCGAGTAATTCTCCACGCGTCTCCAAGCTTTCCTCGGCGACTTGTATAGCCGTGGAATGGACTGTCAAAGAAATATATGTACCCAGACCGATAAAGAAAAGAATTGTTGGTACTAAAATAAATAACAACATTTTGGTTTCTAGTTTCTTCATGCCACTTCTCCCTTTTTAGCTAGTATATTTTGACTATTATCAATTATCGGTCTGTTAGTTCTATTTGTCTAGGTTATAATTGTAGATGGTACAATTTTTCTTTGAAAAAGTAAAAAATGTGTTCAAGTGATTATGTGGGTTATTGCAATTATGCATTCATCCGGTTGATTTGTAAGGCTATCAGGATGAGGTTTTGATGTTTTTTATATCTATTTGAGAATTGACTCGTACCTAACGGGTAGGTTTATAGTGATTAAAAAGGAGGGGTACACGGTGCTGTCAATTGGAAAAACGGCTCGCCTTGTCGGTGTAACTGTGAAAGCCATGAAACATTATGAAGAAATCGGGCTTATCAAACCCGCTTTCGTAAATCCAGAAACGGGCTACCGGTTTTATTCGCAAATGGAGCAGCGACAGCTCGTTCGGATCAAAACATTAAGGCGATTTGGGGTATCTCTCTCTGCTATTCTTGCGGAAGGAGATGAACAAATGGAGTCGTTGTTGTTAAAAAGGAGACAGCAAATTGAACATGAAGTAGATGATTTGCGTCAAACGATGGAAGAGATTGAAAGTTATTTAAATAAGGGAGAGATTCAGATGGAGACACGCATTGTTACAGTTGAGGAGTTCAAAGTGGTAGGGTACGGAATAGTAGGACCGGTCTCAGACATTCCGGGTAAATGGGGGATTTTGAATTCGGAAATCGCTGAGAAAAATGTTGTAGTGGAGGAGTCATTCGGTGTTTGTCTGAAGATGGAGGGAGAGATTATCCATTATATCGCTGGCGTAAAATCGAATCATGCTGAAGGGTTTCCCGATACAGAAGAGGTCATCATACCGGCTGGGAAGTTCATTGTCGCAACGGTTGAAGGTGGAATTTCTGGGATTCCAGCCACATACGACTTCATTATTAAAATGGATGACATCAAATTGCGCGATTGCTATGATTTTGAACGATACGTTTACCCTATTGGCGCGACGAAGGATGTTATTGAAATCTGGATGCCGATTGAGTGAGGTTGGAAATGAGATTTTCGGGTCAGCCCGAGGTCTCTTTTTTTGATTGCTTAGATAAAATACAATCCTGTGGTATCGATTTTCATTGGACTAAAGTCCTGAAATGCAATCAACTCGACGATGGGTGCAAGCAAACCATCCGTGAATGCAAGCAAATGTAGTTCGAGTGCAAGCAAATGGGGTAGGAAGCAAGCTAATTCGTAGAATCACTCTTTTTTTTGCATATAATCGTTTGAATAGGAGTTGACAATCTATCGTTGTACCGCCCACGATGTATGAAAGGGATGGTGATATCGGGAAATGAAAGAAATTTATAGGAAGACGTCAAAAATCAGCTTTCTAGGGGGTATTGGCGCAACCATTTTTGGAATCATTTTTTATTTTTACGGCTATGAGGGTTTTTCTGAAAATGGGGATCTATTATTTGTGACCGGATTGTTTGCAGTGAGTGGCATTGGCGCAGGGTTTTATTTCAAAAATGCGCATGAAAAATTAAGCAATGAAACAATGAGTGCAAGCCTACTGAACTTGGAAGATCTCCATGAATTGAACTTTCAGCGAGTACCTGCTCTTTTACCCAAAATGTATAACGTCGATTCAAATGGCAATCCGTTATGTATAATAGAGCCATCTAAAGGGCGGTTATCTAGGTGGCTGACAATTTTTAATTTGTTTGAGAAGGGTTTTATCATTCCGGTGCACTACGATATTTTAGATACGAGTGGACAGCGGATTGCGACATTTACCATCCAAGATAATGTGAAGCGTTACGAGCTGTCGCTAAGGAAGCCCGACGGTACATTAATGAGTACCTACGTTCAACATCTGTCAAAATCAGCACTGAAAAATCGCGGCATTTTGTATCATGCAGACGGGACGATTTGGCGTGAACTTGAAGCCAAAAACATGGCAGGCGACATCGATGTGAAGGATGAAGAGGGAAGAATGACGGCATCGTATCGCTTTGGCATTTTCCCTTACGCCATGAACCCGGCGTTTGTCAGCACGGCGCATCATGAACATGTGCGATTGGGAGCACATATTTCGGCTGATGAAAAGCTTGCCTACATTATGATTTTCTTTTTGTGGTTGAAAGGATAAGTTTTTTCTTTTTTGTTGTTGACTCTCACGTTACGTCATACTTTATAGTTGTTTTTGAAGGGAGGTCATGAGTCATGAAAGTGAAGGAAGTATCACAGTTAACCGGTGTCAGTGTGCGCACACTCCATCATTATGATGACATCGGATTATTAACACCAGATGACTCGACGGAGGCAGGCTACCGGCTGTATTCCGATGATAATTTGGCAACGTTACAGCAAATATTATTCTTTCGCGAACTCGGCTTCTCTTTGAAGAGAATTAAGGAGTTGCTCGATAGTCCCGCATTCAATCGCCAGGAGGCTTTTGAAATGCAACGGCAAATGCTCGTCGATAAACGCAAGCAGCTCGACAGTATGATTGCAACGATTGACAAGACGATTCAACAAGGAAAAGGGGAATTAGTGATGACGAATGAAGAGAAATTTAAAGGGTTCGATTTTAGCAAGAATCCGTATGAACAGGAAGCGAGAGAGCGTTGGGGAGATAAGGCGGTCGATGCATCGAATAAGAAGGTCGCACAATTTGGGCCAGAGTTAGGCGAGGAGATGAATCGCATTTACTTTAAGCTGGCGGAGATTCGTCATTTGGACCCGGCTTCTGAGGAAGCGCAGGCTGGGATTGGTGAGTGGTTTGTGTTACTCAATAAAATGGGTGATTATTCGCTGGAGGCATTTGCGGGATTGGGGCAGATGTATGTGGCGGATGAACGGTTTACGAAGAATATTGATAAGTTTGGGGATGGGCTTGCGAGGTTTATGCGGGATGCTATGGGAAGGTATGCCATGATGTAGTGGTATAGAGGGTAATAACTTATACAAACGTTTGTATAAGTTACAAAGACACGAAAGAAAAGTAAAAATCTTCTTTCGTGTCTTCATTTTAAATGAATATTAAGCTGAATAGTATAATCAACTGAGATTTTTTTGAGATTTGAAATGTAGTATATCCTCAATACTTATAATATTATCTTCATATTGAACCTTTTCATTTTTTAAGTAACCCTCGTCTAAACCAAGTAATTCCTCAATCTCCACTCGAAATAAACTAAGCCCATAATCTTTGGATAATCTTCTAATAATCTCATCACCGGTTATATAATCATTTTCAATTAATAATTCGACCGCTTGCTTCATTGCAACCGGTTCTTTTACTTCTTTCAAATCATCTAGTGGCTCTTTTGCACGCCAGCCTTTTTTACTTATGGTACGTTGAATGTACTGATATTCTCCATCATTCATAACCCCAAGTTTATATGCTCGCATAACCATAGCGCCTATTGATACTCCCCACTTCTTTTTTAATAACTCATAATAATTCAAATCAGTAGGATGAATAGATATATCGTTATAAAAACTCTCTTTGGGTAAAAGAAATGCCGCAGCAAATTCGTTGGCTTCTTGTTCAATTTGTTTAAATTCATCTTTGCTTAGGTCATCAATTTTAATAAACGGATCATGTAAGATGTAATGTCCGAGTTCATGAGCTAAATCAAATTGACGTCTATAAAATGATCTCTTTTCATTGCTAAGAACAATAGAATAATAGACTTTGCCATTCACTTCATTCTGAGATCCAAAAGCGTCGATTTTTTTCTTATTTAGGTTAAGGGATGTAATAACAAATCCCTTTGTTTCAAGGAAATAGACAAGGTTCTTAATTGGTTCATCTCCAAGTCCCCACTTGTGTCTTAATTCATGGGCAATATACTCAATGTTGTCTGAATTCTCGTCTGTAAGCTCAGGTATATCTAATAAGGGGAAGTCCACATATTCTTCTAAAAGTGCTCTTAATATTGTTAAGTATTTAACACGGTCATTTTGCATTTCACGTTCTTTTTTTCCGGTTGATAATAAGGAACGAAAATAAGTATTTCCAGTTTTCACCTCAACGGAGTTTTCATAAAAATAGTCTCTTGGGAATTTTAATATACGGGTTAAAATTATTAATATATCAAACGTAGGAATAGCTTTATTATTTTCATATTTTGATATCATTTGTTTGCTAATTCCTAATTCATCTGCAAGATCAGTAATAGTATAGCCCCGATAAATTCTACCCTCTCTCAGTCTTAATCCGTTAAATTGGCGTTCTGACACTTTAATTCCTCCTTAAGAATTAAGGATTAGTTTTCCTCTTCTTTTTCTTCCTCTTTTTTTGGGGATACCACTTCTTGGATATCCTTCTTGGAATCCTTATCCTTGCGATCTTTAATATTTTGTTTTACGGAAGGTATCGGTTTTTCATCATCGATGCTATCCTGATCCATTGGAGTTATCGATGCGGTAAGATCACTATATTCAGCAAGAGATATATTAGATGACCAATCCTCAAAGTCGATTAGTTCGAAATACTTGTTATAAAAATGGGCTTCAACATTAACAATTTGCTTATTTTCTTCTTTACCCACAATGAATATTACCTTTTTTACTAATGGATATTCATTACCGAGTATTTTTTGTACTTCGATAAGTCTCTTCTCTTCATATTCATCTGTTAGCATAGGAAATAAAGAAGTTTGGGTGTTATCTAGATCAATCGCATCTCCATTTTTCGAAATAAAGGCGTGAAAATAATGTATGCTCCCCTTACCCAATTTTTTAATGACAGACTCTAGATTTTTTTCCTTTGAAAATACATATAGTATTCCAGTCTCGATATGTAGGATACAAAAAAAGGTCCATCGTCCTCTTTTTCTTCTCAAAGTGACTAATTCGTGTTTCAAAGCTACCTTCTTTATCCGAGAAAAACGAATATCCCAGGCACCAAAATCTTTAAAGTTATGTGTGTCTAAAGAATGTTCTAAGATAATTTCATTGATAGTCCCATCAGTGCTTTTACTAAAAGCTTGTACAAGGTCTTTGGCGACAGATTCATTGATTTTCAAGTAAATCACCTCTTATTTCTAGTATTTGAGATAATTATACTACAAATATCTATAAAAAGTCTACCTTTAGTTATTAAAACCTAAAAATGTTTTTTGTGATTGTTGTATATAGAATATTTTTATGAAATACAACAGCGATCCTTTAGTCTTATTACTTTATAGTACGATTTAAAGTTACTTTTTCATTTTGTCAACATTCCACCTTTAAAAATTCTTGGCTTGCTCAAAAAACTCTGTAAATATTTAATCATGTAATAGGCGAGTATCCCTGTTCACCTAGCAGTATTAGAATCAGTGATGCGCGCAATTCTACCTTAATATCTTACCACTCGTATCACTCTGTGTCTGGCTCCCTTCTGTTTTACTCTTCAATAGATGAAATCCTTGCTTCCACAGGAGGATTTTTTCTTTTTCAAAATATATTTTTAAATGTGTATCCGATTTCCTCATTTCCCTCTATATAAAGAATAAAAGGGGAATGACCACTATGACAGCTTACTTAAAAGACTACGCACATTTCACAAACGCACAGGATATGGACGAGGCAGCACGCCGTCATGTCATCGCAAACTGTAACGAAATGAACGATACGGACCGCGCTGTACTGGATATGATTCGCCGCTACTCTGTGAAATACGGTGCTGCTCACTTAAAGCATGACACGATGGCGGATGCAATTGGAAAATCTAACGTCACCGTGCGCCG
>NZ_JAWLIR010000046.1:0-647 GCF_033485195.1 Sporosarcina beigongshangi | reverse complement strand
GCTCAATTCATCCGCAATATTCAGCCTATTATCACAGCATCACTTGGCGCTGCCGTGATAGAGGAATTAATCTTTCGGGGGCTTGTCTTTCAAGCAATTGAAAAAATCGGTGGGAGTTGGATTGCATTGGCCGTGACATCCATTTTCTTTGGGATCGTCCACCTCGGCAACCCCGGAGCTACGATTTGGGGGGCTTTCTCTATTTCCATTGAAGCTGGTGTCTTACTAGGTGCAGCTTTCCTTTGGCGGCGCAATATTTGGTTTGTCATTGGCCTCCACTTCTTTTGGAATACAATACAGGGACTCTTAGGTATCCCCGTCTCAGGACATCCTTCTACGGGTCTTTTTACAGTCGAAGTTGCAGGTCCGGCCCTTCTCACTGGGGGTGAATTTGGTCTTGAAGCATCGATAGTGACCGTCATAATGGGTCTGTTAATAGCCATCCCTATGCTGATCCTTGCTCGCCGCAAAGGGAATTTCGTATCTCGCCGTAAAGATCCAAAATAACATTTGAACCCGTTGAAAGTAATTATGTAAGGTGTTGACTATTCTTTCGAAATGTTAGCTCTCTCCGTAGTCGTTCTGTTAAAATCCGGTCACTCACACAATGGAAAAAAGTAATCACCCTCACTTGAAGTGCAGGGTGA
>NZ_JAWLIR010000045.1:0-37756 GCF_033485195.1 Sporosarcina beigongshangi | reverse complement strand
GTGTTGACTATTCTTTCGAAATGTTAGCTCTCTCCGTAGTCGTTCTGTTAAAATCCGGTCACTCACACAATGGAAAAAAGTAATCACCCTCACTTGAAGTGCAGGGTGATTACTCTTTGAGTTAAACATTCTTACAACTGGTCAACCGTACTTCATGCGGTATGTCAGCTGCATTAACTAGGTGTTGATGCACTCAGTCTTTTTTAATATATGTTCAGCTTACCACCTCCACATCTATTCATGAAATACACACTTATCTCCACTCCCAAGCCTAACTATGAAGTTGGAAACCATCCCCCTTTATGAGATAATTCAACTAGTAGAACTACTGTTTCATCGCGAAAAAGAAAAGAGGTGCTATCATGAAACCGGTCATCCTAGCTGAAAAACCCTCCCAAGCGAAAGCTTATGCGGATGCTTTTTCTGTTAAACGACATGAAGGCTATTTGGAAATCTTACCTTCTCCGATTTTCCCAGAGGGTGCCTATATTACATGGGGTATCGGTCATCTGGTTGAATTGAAGGAGCCAAAAGCCTATGATCCAAAATGGACGAAGTGGTCACTAGGCAGCTTGCCGATTTTGCCAGAACGCTATGAGTTTCAGGTGGCGAAGGGGAAATATAAGCAGTTTACGATTGTGAAGAAGCTCATTAAAGGGACGGATACGGTTATTAATGGCTGTGACGTGGACCGTGAAGGATCGAATATTTTCTATAGCATTTACTATCAAACGGGTGCTAGAAATCAAACGATTAAACGATTGTGGATCAATTCACTTGAAGTCGATGAAGTGCGCAAGGGCTTTGCGAATTTGCATGATAATCGTAAAGATTTACTCATGTATGAGGAAGCGAAAGCTCGTCAAATTAGTGATTGGCTTGTGGGCATGAATGGCTCACGTCTTTATTCGTTGCTTCTGAAGGAGCGAGGCGTTCAGGACGTCTTTTCAATTGGTCGCGTACAATCGCCGACGGTTTTCTTAATTTATCAGCGCCAACTAGAAATTGAGACGTTTGTTTCAGAGCCATTTTTTGAAATTGAAGCGACTTTTACGGCTGCTAATGGAACGTATAAAGGAAAAGCAAAGGCTAAAGAACCGAAACGGGAAATCATTCGGGAACTGTTGGCCAAGCATAATATCCATCCGAAATCGCCGGGGACAATTACATCTGTAGAAAAAATCGATAAGCGGACGCCGCCTCCCCAACTCCATTCACTGTCAACGTTACAAGCGACAGCGAATCGATTGTGGAAAACGAGTCCCGCAGATGTGTTGAAAATCATGCAAGGACTCTACGAAAAGAAAATTGTCACGTACCCAAGAACTGATTCTCGCTATATTACGCCAAATGAATTCACCTATCTTGCCGATCAAGTGAGCGATTTTCAACAGCTTATCGGACATCCCTTCCCTGTCGAATCGCTTGCACCGAAAAAGCGCTATGTTGACAGCTCGAAGGTTCAGGAGCATTACGCCATCATTCCAACGAAGAAAATCCCGTCACAAGCGGTGCTTGGTAGGCTGTCGAATATTGAGCGTAACTTATACGAAGAAGTAGTTCGCACGACACTCGCCATGTTCCATACCGATTATCTGTACACCGAAACGAAGGTAACGACTGACGTCAACGGACTCCCTTTCTTCACAGTCGGCAAGACCGAGCGTGACAAAGGCTGGAAAGCGCTATTCGTTCGTTCATCAGCTAAAGAAAATGACAAGGACGAGCCTTCATTGCCACCACTCACGCTCCATGAACCAGTCGACAGTGACATCGGCATTAAAGAAGGCAAAACGATGCCACCTAAACCGTACACAGAAGGTCAGCTCATCGCCATGATGAAAACTGGAAATTATAGGTATTTTTTTTAGTGGGCTAAATAAAGAGGCGCAGTGATGAATTTACATATAAGCATTTCGCCCAATTATATTTTGGGCTAATTTTTTATACAACTTAAACTATAGTTTGTTCCCATAAAAGAACTAGACATTAAAGGATTCTATTACTACAATTATTTGGTGTTTAATTTTAAGATTCCCTTAGGATATTATTTTTTCTATGTATTAACTCTGCAAAATTTACTTCTGACTGCTCTATTTCACTGTTTAAGTGTTCTACCAAATCAGTAGCAACTTCAATAAATAAATTACTTTCAGTATTTATTAAATCAAACACAATTAATTGTTCTTGAGAAATTATATACTCATAAATCTTATCAAACAAATCCTTTACCTCATCAATACTACTATTACTTAAATCTATTTTTGCCGAATCTAAATCTTCCACTATAAGACTAACTACTTTTTCACCCCCTTCATCTTTCAATTCCTCAATCTTAACTTCCATTACAACCTTGTCTAACTTCATATTAAACTCCATATATATTTCTCCTTTTCCCGAACATTTCTTTACTTCCCTCTAAGTGAATTAATGCTTTATCTTTCCAAATTAATTCATTACCTTCATCGGTACCAATTAGTTGATTCGTATAAAGATTTCCCATGTAGTAAATGTTTTTCGTGTTTACATTATAGTCACAATATATCGTCTGGCTTGGTAGAGTATTTATAGCTATATTAGAATTGTGAGTTGAAATTATAACTATTTTCCCCTTATCTCTTTGTTCCTTAATTTTGGGTACAATATAGTCTGTTATATACTTTTGGCCTAATCCACGTTCAATTTCATCAAACAAATAACAATCATAACTATCATTTTCTAATAACCCACTAATTGTAATAATAGCTTTCTCACCTTCAGAAGGAGTATAATCATTATTTCCATCTATTTTTATAACGTTTCTTTTCTTGATCATATCCTCGGAAAACTCTGAAGGACTAATTTTCTCCTCTACTGTAAAATAATCATTTATACTTCTGAAGTTTCTAAAGTCAAATTCTCTTATTTTCTTTATCAATCCTCTATTCCTAATAATTTTATTTCTTTCAAATATTTTTTTCGTATTATAGTTTTCATCCGATTCTAGTACTTCAATGCTAGTTGTCATGCTGACTCTACCTTTGTTTGGTATTGTTCCCAGTCTATGAGTTTTAGAAATCTTTATATCTTCCAGGTCTTGAATTAAGGTTTGATTGGCAGTTAGTCTAGCTAAACGTTGCGAAACCAACTTAGAAAACCCTATATTATTTGGCTTTGATTCTTTCCCTGTCTTTTTCTGCACTGAATCTTTTAATATTGTTAAAAAAAGTTCAGTGTTTTCTGCACTAAAAATTGTTTTATAGTCATTAATTGAAGAATTAACTAGATCTATACTTAGCAAATCTAATTGCTCAGTAAGTATAGTTCCTTTTTGCTCAGATACACTTCTTATTTTAGTATTGATTTCTTTTACTTTTTTTATTTTATTTAAATCTGACTCTAGGTCCTCAATAATATTTTCAAACTTTCTAGTATAGTTGTTACTAAATTGTGAATCTGTTTTTTTAATAACTTTTGCATTTTTATTAGCATTCTTATTACTGTGATATGCTTTAAACTTTTCCAGGAAGTTAAAAGGTTTGTGCTCTTGATAATCAGTAATCAATTTAAGATTGTCTTCTATTCTTTTTAATATAGTTTCATCTCCCGTAACCGATCTTTCAAAATTGGTTATAAGGTTATTGTACTGTTCATTATAATCTTTACCTTCATGTAGAAAAACATTAAATCCTTCTTCTTTTAAATAACTATAGATGTGGTCTTTTAATAAAATTGTTTTCCCAGAACCTTTTTCTCCAAAAATTATATTTATATCCTTGTAGATTTGAACGGGGTTACTTAATAATTGATCACCTATTTTTACAGGTATCATGTATTTTTGCGTATCGTTTAGGTATCTATTAACAAATAAACTCGGATTGTTAGCTAGTTCATAAAACTTTTCAAATGAACTTATTCTAAATTTAATTTCTGGTAGTTCATATTGATTATATTTATCCCAATCCGTCACGTCACTTCCTATTAATGAAAGTTCATTATGAGCATTTATAACCCCCATAGTTTGCATTTTTCCAGGCTCTAAAATCACTAAAAAACCCTTTAAATCTTCCCGTAACTTATCTTTAGCGTCCATATTTAATGCACGTTCCTTGTCCTTATCTAAAAAATGTGGAAAGACGATAATATCTTCTGGATCAAATTTTTTAATTAGGGATATAAATTCTTCATAGTTAATAAAAAAGGTATCATAATTTCTAATTGTGTCATTATCAAAATGATTATAAAAGTCTTTTCTTTTACCCGGATTACACATAACAATTATATGATAGTGCTCATCATTATACTTTATATCTAACTCTATACCTGGAAACACAAGTAATTCAGGTGCTTCTTGGATTATCTTTTCATACTCATCTATATCAAAATGATTATGATTTGTTATCGCACAAATCCCAACGTCATTTTCTTTCATTTCTTGAATAAACCTTGTAACTTCAATATTTCTTTTAGAACTATCTCCCTGTTTACACTTCTTGGTATGTAAATGTAAATCTATCTTCAATAATCCTCCCCAACCCCTCTATAAATTAAGCTTATAATTGTCAACTAATACAACATAAAATTAAAAATACTTAATGCTCTATTTTTAGTATACTATACCTATAACCCTAAATGTCATGGCAATCAGAATATACTGTTTTTACAATCGATTTGCTATTAAAATCAATAACATTGAAATTCTATTAACGGAGGGATAATATGCGACTAATTATTGCAGAGAAGCCTTCTGTCGCAAAAAATATTGCAGATGCTTTAAAAATTAAAAATAGAAGTGACGGCTATTTTGAAGGCAATGGATATATTATAACCTGGGCGTTTGGACACTTGCTCCAACTCTACGATGCGAAGGATTATGATGAAAAAATGGCAAGGTGGAATCTGGAGAACTTCCCCTTCATTCCATCAGGTTTTCGATACAAGGTGAAAAGTGATCCACGAAATCGAGGAAAAGAAGATTCTGGGGCTAAAAAGCAGCTGAAGATTATTTATAGCTTAATGAAACGAAATGATGTAGATATGATTATTTCAGCCTGTGATTTTGATCGAGAAGGCCAAATTATAGGCGATACGATCATTTACAATCTCAAGACACAGAAAAAAGTATATCGACTTCTGCAAAATGAGTGGACACCCGAAGAAGTGTTAAAAGGACTTCAAAACATAAAGCCTAATACTGAAATGAGGCCCCTTCTGGATGCTGGTATTAGCCGGCAATGGGCTGATTGGGTAATTGGTATCAACTTAACATCAGTGGCAACATTGCAGTATCAGAAAGGCTCAGGACAAGCACTGAATATTGGAAGAGTATTAATGCCGACCTTAAAAGTTATTTATGATCGAGATAAAGAAATAGAAAACTTTGTTCCAAAAAACTTCTTTAAACTGGAAGCCACATTTAAAACTAAAGATGAAAAAGAATACAACGGAACATATTTTGAAAATGGTATAGAAAAGTTCGAGTCTAAGGAAACACTTGAACAAATTGAACAAGCTCTAGCGAATCAAGCAGCATCCATCAACCACAAACAGGTTGAACGAAAAAGAGAGTACCCACCGTACTTGTTTAATCTTTCAAATTTACAAGGTTATATTACAAGCAAATACAAAGGATGGACATCTGATAAAGTATTAAAGGTAGCCCAATCGCTTTATGAAAAGAAATACATTACATATCCGAGGACTGCGAGCGTTGTATTAGAGGAAAGCCTAGTAGAAAAATCTGCAAAAGTACTAGATAATTTAAAAAAAGGATTACCATATGAAAATGAAATTAATTTCACTAAGTTAAAACGTGTTTTTGACAATTCAAAAGTCGATAGCCATAGCGCAATCATACCGACCTATCTAATTCCCAAAACCTTAACAAGTGATGAACAGATGGTATATACAGCCGTAAAAAATCGTTTCATCATGCAGTTCATGCCTATCGCGGAACATGAAGAGACAAAAATAATCACCAAGGTTAATAGTAGTGAAGTAAAAGGACATTTTGTATCTAAGGGTCGAGTACAGTTGATTGAAGGGTGGAAAAAAGTCGAGAAGATTGAATCCAAAGATACAATCTTACCCCTGGTGAATACAAATGATATCGTAAGTATTGTAAATCACGACCTGACATCCCATGTTACAAAGCCACCTAAGTATCATACAGAAAAAACATTACTAAGAGTAATGGAGACATGCGGAAAGGGTTACGAGAATGAAGACAGTGAAGAAATGATGGCTACAATTTTAAGTGGTTATAGTATCGGTACACCGGCTACAAGAGCCGAGACAATTAAAAAACTAAAAGATGTCGGCTATATTGTGGGACAAGATAAAAATTTAACTTGTACTGAACTTGGAAGAAAGCTAGTAGATACATTTCCAATTAAAGAATTGTTTGATTTAGAGTTTACAGGACGATTGGAAAAAACATTATCCGATATTGAAAAACAAAAGTTTACTAAAGAAGCATTTCTTGATTTGATTTATAAATTTACTACCAATGCTGTTGATAGAATAAAAAATGAACAAAAAGTAATTATTAATGAAGTACAACAAAACCAGAAACAGAATGAAGTATTGGGTAAGTGCCCTCTTTGCGGTCATGGAATAATTGAAGGGACTAAAGGATATGGTTGCAGTAATTGGAGAAGCGGTTGTAAATATGTTATTTGGAAGAACGATAAATTTTTGGCTACAATGAAAAAAAAGCCGACAAAAACAATGGTGAAAACGCTTTTGAAAAATGGGGTAGTAACAGTCAAAGGATTAACTAGCAAAAAAGGGAATAAGTTTGATGCTAATATGAGGTACGAAAAAAATCAGGATAACGAATATTTCAGTTGGAAGATGGAGTTTAATAAAGATTGATTTATACGAAAAACCTGTGTCGAACAGAGACTCAAACAGTACAATGAATAACATAAATATAGCTATAAAACAACAAACGCCGAACATTGAAGTTCGGCGTTTATTCATTCTCCTTATTAACAGTTATTTGGCGAACCAATCATGACTAAACCGGAGTGTTCACCTTTAGATTCAAAGTCCAACGTTAAATCGCTGATGAATTCTTTAGCCAGCAGGGCAATTGCAACAGGGATTTCATTGATCACAGAAACAGTATCCGATTCTTCGGGAGAATCAAGTGATAATGCGATTTGTGGGCCACAACATCCTCCCTCAACCGCATAGACCCGGAGTCCTTTTGCTTGCTGTTCTTCCAACATGGCTTGAATGTATTGTTTCGCTTCGTTCGTAATATTCATTTTTATATTCCTTCCTTTCTCATCCATCATTTTGCATCGTGGCATTTTTATGCGTCAATAAATTCTTTCAAACTATCATAGCCTATCTTTTCTTCGTGTAACCATGGAATCACTGCACATTGCAGTGCTAGTTCTTCTTTGACCTTTTTAATCCACTCTATTTCGGAGACTGCACGCCCTTTTAAGACAGCATCAGTTGTATCCGTTGCATATAAACTTTGATTGATTACCCACCACTTAGGATCAATCTGCGCACGTTTGAGATCCTCCTGCAATCGTGCAGCTTCTAATACTGGTGTTGCTTCTGCCAATGTCACAATGACCACACCTGTTTCTTTTGGATTTCGTAAACGGGGAAGAAGCTTCTTCACACTTTCTGGTACATCGCCAGTCGAACGGCTCATTTCCTTATGATAGGCTTCCGTTGAATCCAGCAATAACAATGTGTGTCCGGTCGGTGCCGTATCAATGACGACAATTTCATTTTCCGATTTCTCCACTACGTCGGCAAATGCCCTGAACAAAGCGATTTCTTCCGTACATGGCGATTCCAGATCTTCTTTCAAATACGCAATTCCTTCTTCGTCCAACCCTTCCCCTGCAGCCAAAAGTACTTCCTGCTGATACTTTTTCACTTCAATTTCCGGATTGATACTGCTAATTGTCAGATTGTCTCTCAATGCACTGCCTTCAAATGTGTACGCGAGATGTGCTGCTGGGTCTGTTGTAGTCAAATGAACGCGATGACCTTTCTCAGAGAGGCCGACAGCAATTGCAGATGCAATCGATGTTTTACCAACTCCACCTTTCCCCATTGTGAAGATTACACGTATATTTTCCGAAGAAAAATCATCGATAAATTTGTTTAAGCCTGGAAGGTGAATCGTTTTTTTGCTAAGGCTATCATCTTCAAATACAGTCATAGTATAAGAGCTAAATAAGTGCCGAAGGTTATCAACTCCAGTTAATGAATACGAAACGAACGGAAGGGAAAACGTCACAACCTGTTTTAATGCTTTTGGCGTTTCTTTCAATGCACGGCGCTGTCGCTCATAAAACGCGGTTGACACACTATCATCGGGACGATGTGTCTGAAGAAGTCCATTAATAATAAGCAGCTGATTTTTAATACCAATATCCTTTAACTCTGAAGAAGCCCGATTCGCTTCAACTAAGGAAGATACATCTGGTCGCGCAACCAGAATCAGCGTCGTTTTTGCTGGATTAGAAAGAGACTCTACAGCTTTCGCATACAACTCTTTTTTCTCTCCAAGACCGGATAGGGGACCTAAACAGGAAGCCCCATGTGTGCTCTCTTCTAAAAATCCAGTCCATGCAGTTGGTAATTGTAATAAACGCAGTGTGTGTCCAGTCGGCGCAGTATCAAACAATACGTGATCATATTGATTTAACACATCTTCATCGGATAACAGATGAGAAAATTCATCGAATGCAGCTATTTCAACTGTGCAAGCACCCGATAACTGTTCTTCCATCGTTGAGAGAACAGCATCTGGCAACTTACCTCGATAAGGACCGACAACTTTTTCACGGTATGCTTTTGCTGATGCCTCCGGGTCAATATTACAAGCAAATAAATTAGTTACACTTGGAATAGCTAGTGGATCATTCGTCAATTCTACATCGAGAACATCCTGTAAATTTGAAGCAGGATCGGTACTTACTAAGAGTACTTTTTTTCCTTGGTCGGCAAGAGCCACTGCTGTCGCACAAGCTGTTGATGTTTTACCGACACCACCTTTTCCGGTAAAAAATAAAAATGGAGTGAGTACAATTTGGTTAGGATTGAATAATAGATACACGACTATTCCCCCTTATTTATCAAACTTAACTGAAACACGTACACGCGGTTTCTCCTGAAGTTCAGCAGTTTTTACATCAAGCCACTCAGCCAACTCTTCGTTCGTCGGATAGGCACCGACTTTTACAACCTCTTTATTCACAAGTATCAAAGGAAGGGCATCTGGGCCTTTTTCAAGAAGTACCTTATTGACTACTTCATTGTCTACAAATGCACCCGGATCATTCCCAAGATTATAGCGTGTAACATCAAATTTCTTTTGTTCGAGTGAATAAACAGCCGATGCGATACGCGTTAATTCTGGATCAACACTTGGTCCACAGACACCAGTTGAACAACACATTGCAGGATCAAATATTTCAACCTTTTTCATTGACAAACACCTCCTTTATAATCGTATAATTATATCCTTATATATATATTACAAGGAAAGCCGTGATGTGAATCCACGGCCTATTTTACTTATTCACCAGTTGTAGCGAAACGTTCAATCCTTGCACCAATTTCATCGCGTACACGCTGGAAGAATGCCCATTTTTCTTCATCTGTTCCTTCTGCCTTAGCAGGATCATCAAAGCCCCAATGTTCACGTTTGATATGGGGTGGTGTTATCGGGCACTTGTCAGCAGCATCTCCACAAAGCGTAACGATAAAATCTGCGTTATTTAAGATTTGCGAATCGATAATATCCGAAGTTTGATTGGAAATATCAACACCAGCCTCATTCATAGCTTTAACGGCATTTGGATTGACCCCATGTGCTTCAATTCCAGCGCTCAGAACTTGCCATTCTTCACCAAGATATTTTTTGCCCCAACCTTCAGCCATTTGGCTACGGCATGAGTTACCTGTACATAAGAAATATAGTGTTTTTTTCGACATCATGAAAATCCCCTTTTTTATGTTTTATTGTATAAATGACAGCCATACATACAGTCCGATTAGTGTAATCAGGAGTGTAGGGACTGTTAAGATAATACCGATTTTAAAGTAGCTACCCCAAGAAATTTTCACACCTTTTTGAGATAGGACATGTAACCACAATAAAGTAGCCAAGGAACCGATTGGGGTAATTTTCGGACCTAAGTCCGACCCAATGATATTTGCATAAACCAAAGCTTCGCGAATAGATCCTGTTGTCGTCGTTTCTGATATAGCCAACGCGTTAATCATGACGGTAGGCATATTATTCATGAGGGATGATAATATCGCCGCAATAAAGCCCATCGAAATCGTTGCTACAAAGAGTCCTTGATTGGCAGCCATTTGAATGACATCTCCCAAAACACTTGTAAGACCGACATTACGCAATCCGTAGACGACAACATACATCCCAATCGAGAAGAATACGATGGCCCAAGGAGCCCCTTTCAATACTTGTTTCGTTTGAACAGCAGGACTTCTTTGTGCCATGAACATAAAGAATATGGCCGTAAGCCCAGCAATAATAGAGACAGGCAATCCCGTAAAACCACTTGAGAAATACCCTACAAGTAACACGCTTAAAATCACCCAAGCTAGTCGAAACAGCTTGATATCTTTAATAGCATCCTTCGGTTCTTTTAAATCTGAGACTTCGTAGTCTTTTGGAATACTTTTTCGGAAGAATAACAACAGCACTACTATACTCGCAACTAAAGCAAATAAATTCGGAACAATCATTCGAGATGCATATTCAACAAATCCAATTCCGAAAAAGTCTGCCGAAACTATATTGACTAAGTTACTCACGACTAACGGTAGTGAAGTCGTATCTGCAATAAAACCACTGGCAATAATGAAAGGAAAAATCATCTTTTCATTGAAATTCAAATTTCGTACCATTGCAAGCACAATTGGCGTTAATATGAGGGCTGCTCCGTCATTTGCGAATAACGCAGCAACAACTGCACCTAGAAGACTGACGTAAACAAACATGCGAATACCGCTGCCTTTAGCTAATCTAGCCATATGAAGGGCAGACCACTCGAAGAATCCGATTTCGTCCAAGATTAATGAGATGATTATGATCGCGATGAAAGCAAGCGTAGCATTCCATACAATCCCCGTTACGTCTATGACGTCCTGAAAATTAACTACTCCTACTAATAAAGCGACTACTGCACCTATACAGGCAGACCATCCAATCGATAAGTTTCTAGGCTGCCAAATTACAAAAATCAGTGTAATTATAAAAATCAATGATGCGATAATAACTGAAGTCAACGCTCGTTCTCCTCTCTACTCACAACAAATGCGCAACCCTTGCGCTTCCAATTCAGTTACTAATCCGTCTTGTCCGGGAAGATGCTCAAGGATACCTTGTATAAACGGATAATCTTCATGATCTTCATTGATCGAGTAGAAGATCCATTTTCCTTTACGCGTTTCTTTCACCAACTCGATATCCCTTAGTTTACGCAAGTGCTGGCTAATCGCCGGTTGACTCATTTTGAAAATCTCTACAAATTCACAGACGCAGCAATCATGTGATTGTAGCAATTTCATCATCGTCAAACGCGTTTGATCACCAAGTAATTTTAATAGTTGTGATGCTCGTTGCAGATCAATTGTTGCTGTTGTATTCATCTATCATCCCTCCACAACATCATCATATAACTATATAGTTATATACGCAAATAGATTATCTACATTTTTCAAAAATTCTTTTCTACCAAAGCTAAAGAATCATCAGTTGAAGGTTCCGTTGAGGTATTACAAGCCGAATTATTTCTTCGGCAGAAAATTTAGCCATCAGAAAAGCACCTCCAATTGTCGGATGTGTCTAACAATTGGGGTGCAGTTCATTGAGCGGTCGCCTTTTTATTCAACCAAAACCCAGTCATAATTTAATAGTAAAATAGTTGATTTTATTTAATTCAAGCTTTCCTAACCATTTCCAAAAGCATATGTGCAAGCATATGTTGCTCTTCTTTAGATCCGGATTTCCACAGCTCCATTAAAAGATTTTCCTCCCGGTTACGAGGTTCTTCGTGCTTGGCGAGATAATTTGCAACTAACTCGGTAGTTTTCGCAAGCTTTTCTTCACTTAACCCCATTTTTTCGCCCAGCTCTACTTTTTCTGAGAGGTACTGTTTGAATCGATTGAAATTCTCTAAAATCTGATTTTTCTCTTCGCCGTCAATTTTCGACAGTTCCTTTTGTACTTTGTCTTGCATGTCCATATAAAATAACACTCCTTTGTTGTTGTACACATATACTGCTCTTATTGTAATTAAAGTAACCAAGGAAAAATTTACATCGGAAGAAAAAATATTTCGGTGTTCAAATTTGTATTTAGAAAGTAAGGTGGGTTGCCTGAAGTTGAAAACCTCTACTCCAGCATATCTCCATTTAACTTGAATTTAAGTACACTCCCTTTACATAGAGCATAGGATAATTTATAAGTTGTGAAGGGATTGATAAAAATGTATTACGCTCCAAACATGCATCAATATCCTTATTATGTTAATTTGCCGATGTATAACTATTGTAGACAGTCTGGTTACTGGACTAATCCTGTTGGGGAAGAATATACAAATAGATTTGGTTCTTTTCGCCCCTCCGATGGAAGCATTTTGCTAACAGATTATGGAGCAGAACCGTTTGTCGTCAATATTAATAAAGCTACGAAGCAAAACAATACGTACCGTACCGCTTTATGGACAGGAACTTATTTGCAAGTTACCTTGATGAGTCTCAATGTTGGCGAAGATATCGGTTTGGAAATGCACCCTCACGTTGACCAATTCTTACGTGTTGAACAAGGTCAGGGTATTGTTCAAATGGGCAAGAGGAAAGATAATTTAAGCTTTGAAAGAAATGTCTATGATGATTCTGCAATAATAATACCTGCTGGAACATGGCACAATATAATTAATACAGGTAATATTCCGCTAAAACTTTATTCGATTTACGCTCTTCCTAACCATCCATTTGGTACAGTTCATGTAACAAAAGCAGATGCAGAGGCTTCAGAAGAAGGTTACGGTCATGGCAATGGAGATACAGTTGTTTTTGGCAGGACGCCAGATGAATGGATAAAGTACACGGATTTTTTGGTGAATCAAGGGTTAGAGGATGTTAAAAGAGGAATAAATGCTACGCATATTCTTCAAGAATTTATTTTAATGGGAGTTCTTGTAGGGAAAGGGTATTCTCCTGAAAAAGCATATGAAACAGTAGAAGGATGGGAACGTACAGGAGAATCCAAACTTCTTCAGCAAAGCAAAAATATGTAGAATTAGAGGTGAAAGCATATAGTTAATTACACAATTGGGTCGATACCATAATAAGGAAACCGTTTTTTCTTTATTCTATTAATGAGTGCTTTAGTTTAACGACAGATATTAGAAAGAAAAATGGCTTGGTGAAAAATCCAAGCCATTTTTTCTCGTAAGTTTTAATTTTGGGATGTTAAGAATATGTAAATTTTCTTATTTAGGCTAGGTAAATATGGAAGATGATGCTATGTTATTAATATCGAAAACCAATATTGATATTAAATATCGGCATTCCACATTTAGGTGGTGACAAATTGGAAGACAAAGTGCTGAGAAAACTTTTTCTTGGTTTTATTCACATACACATATTACATCATGCAAAAGAACACCCCATTTTCGGTGTATGGATGTTAGAAGAACTTAGGGAACACGGCTATAGTATCAGTTCTGGTACTCTTTATCCTATCCTACATTCAATGGAGTCTGATGGGCTTCTAACAAGAGAAGATAAAAATGTGGATGGGAAAATTAGAAAATATTACACAACAACTGAAAAAGGAGATCTAGTCCTTATTGAAGCCAGGAAAAAAGCATATGAACTCTTCAAAGAAATCAAAGACTAACAAAAAGGAGCCAACAATGAATCAAACTAACCCTAATAGGGGATTTAAATCACTTTTGGAGATATTTTTAGTTTCATCACGACTCGGATTTACATCTTTTGGTGGACCAACAGCTCATTTAGCGTATTTTCATGAAGAATATGTACGAAGAAGAAAATGGATGGATGAAAAAGTTATGCGGATTTAGTTGCTTTATCTCAGTTCTTACCTGGTCCGGCCAGTAGCCAAGTGGGTATCGGAGTAGGCGTTATGCGGGCAGGTGTATTAGGTGGAATTATATCTTTTATTGGGTTTACGCTACCCTCAGTTATTGCACTTATCCTTTTTGCTTTACTGCTCACTGGATTTGATATCGGAAATGCTGGATGGATACACGGATTAAAAATTGTGGCAGTAGCGGTAGTTGCACATGCGATTATCGGGATGGCAAAAAACTTGACGCCTGATTTAAAAAGAAAAGCCATCGCTTTATTTGCACTAATAGGTACACTTCTTTGGCAATCAGCTTTTACTCAAGTAGGTGTCATTTTAATCGCAGCATTCTTTGGGTTCCTTTTATTTAAACAACACGATGAAGTTGAAGAAGCTAGATCGAACTTCCCGATAGCTAAAAGGGTTTCGGTGATCTGTCTACTGTTATTTTTCGGTTTGTTATTTCTTTTACCGGTTATCAGAGAAGTAACCGGATCCTATTGGGTAGCAATGTTCGATAGTTTTTATCGTTCAGGTTCTTTAGTCTTCGGTGGGGGGCATGTCGTTTTGCCTTTATTAGAACAGGAACTTGTACCAACTGGATGGATAAGCGAAGAGTCATTCTTAGCAGGTTATGGTGCTACGCAAGCAGTACCTGGTCCTCTATTTACATTTGCAGCCTATTTAGGAACCGTTATGAAAGGTTGGCAAGGTGGTTTAGTCGCAACGTTTGCAGTTTTCTTACCTGCTTTCCTTCTTATTCTTGGTGCGTTACCTTTTTGGGATAGTTTACGTAACAATCCTAAAATTAAAGGTGCAATAATGGGCGTAAATGCAGCAGTTATCGGAATTTTAATCTCTGCTTTTTATTTTCCGATTTGGACAAGTTCAATCTTGGCACCTGTTGATTTTGCTCTAGCTGCAATTTTGTTTAGTATGCTAGCCTATTGGAAACTTCCACCTTGGATTATTGTGGTTTCTGGAGCTATCGGTGGATCATTATTATCTTTATTGTGATACAACAAGAAAAGCCCTTCAAAAAATGAGGGCTTTTCTTGTTTTTGATTTCTCACCAGTCACCGCATCGTATAGTATTGGGAATGAAAGTTCTTTATTTAACAATGGTAATCGGGCAATTCACATGCTTCATGACTTTGTGACTGACGCTACCAAGGATCATTTCTTGTAAAGTATTTAAGCCTCGACTCCCGATGACAAGTTGGTCAATTTCTTCTGCATTCACATACTGAATGATTTCTTGACTCGGATTCCCTTTTAACATTGTAATCTTCGTCTTCACTCCGACGTCTTTTGCTAGTTCTATAATAGGCTGCACTTTTTGCTCTCTTTTCAATGTTAAGCTCTCAGGGCTTTGAGATAACAGCCGCTCATCTTTTGCCTTATTATAATCCGATACATAAATAACTTCTAAATGCGCCTCGGGTAAGTATTTGCAAAGTGTAATAGCATGTTTTGCTGCACGTAAAGCATTTTCTGACCCATCAATTGCTACAGCAATCCTCATGTAGATTCCTCCCTTACGTTAATTGTTTATACAATTGTTCACTTGAAGAATTTAACCCTTGAATATGCACCGTCACGCCTTGTTGTTCAAGCTGTTGTTTCACTTTTAAAATAGCGGCCACAGCTGACTCATCCCATAGCTGACTATTTTCAAAATTAATGACGATTTCATTTTCTGAAACATTATCGAATGACTGAATAAATTTTGTGGTTGATGCAAAAAACAAAGGACCTTTTACCTTATATCCATCCTTCTCATGTGTTACTGCCACACGAGAAATTTTTGCAACAAAGAATAGCGCACTTAATATAACACCAATAACAACACCAATCGCTAAATTATGTGTATATAAAATAATCGCAACCGTAAAGAGCATAACAAGTGACTCCGATTTAGGCGCTTGTTTCAAAAACTTAAACGAGCTCCAATTAAATGTTGTCGCACTGACCATAATCATAACACCAACAAGAACAGGCATCGGTATTTTGACGACGACATCGCCCAAAACGATAATTAAAAACATGAGAAAAATACCTGACGTTAATGTCGATAAACGCCCACGCCCTCCTGATTTAATATTGATAATCGATTGCCCAATCAATGCACAACCTGCCATCCCACCGAAAAAACCAGTGATGAAGTTAGCAATCCCTTGCCCACGCGCTTCTGTATTTTTATTGCTCTGCGTATTTGTCATATCATCCAGCACTTGAGATGTAAGTAGTGATTCTAATAAACCGACAACCGAAAGCGCCAATGCATACGGCAAAATAATTTTTAACGTTTCAAAATTAAGCGGAATATCTGGTAAGAAAAAGATCGGTAACGAATTTGGCATCGATCCAAGGTCACCAATCGACTGTAACTTCACTCCACTTAGGAGCGCAATGCCCGTCATGACCACAATGGCAATGAGCGGTGCAGGAATCGCGGTAAAAAATCGCGGAATCAAATACACCAATATTAGCGTAACGCCTGCAAAAACATATGTCATCATGCCACCACCTATTAAATAAGGCAGTTGCGTTATAAAAATCATAATCCCAAGCGCATTCACAAAGCCTAGCATGACGGAGTTTGGAATAAAGCGCATCAAGTTCGCTACACCAAACAACCCAAGTATAAATTGAATGACTCCTGTTAAAATAGTGGCCGCGAGTAGATATTGTAAGCCATGATTCGCCACTAAGCTGACGAGTACTAATGCCATCGCACCTGTTGCTGATGAGATTAAACCAGGACGGCCACCGACAAACGAAGTAATGACCGCCATTGTAAATGAAGCGTATAATGCGACACGTGGATCTACACCCAGAATGAAGGCAAAAGCCAATGCTTCCGGAATAAGTGCCAGCCCAACAACGATTCCGGCTAAAATATCAGCGCGCACATTCCCAAACCACTGTTGTTTTAAAGTATGCATACTGTTCCCCTTTCATAAAGACAAAAATTTCAACATAGCTACTATCGATGTTAGAATGTATGTAGCATATCATTTCAATTCCCAAAAGTGAACCGTTTTGGGAAGTTAGGAGCAAAAAAAAAATGAAATATGGATACATCCGTCCGATTGTTCGGGATCAACAATGCACCCATCAATTAAACGAACTTTTCTTTGATACATTATTTAAAGAGGCACATGGACTTGCCAAGAAAAGAACTGAGCTTGAACAATTATTGATGACTGTTCAAAAAGATGACGAGCTGTTCGTCCAAAATATCGCAGTATTAGCTGATTCCCTTCAGCAACTTTTAGATATTTTACGACTAGTAGAACGAGATCAAATCACCATTCACTTCGTCGATGAACAATTAACCAACCAAACGATACAAAAAGCTTCACTACTTCAAAGTGCGACTTTTTTTGCGGATTTACAATCAAAGTTTCTAAGCCATTCTTCTACATTTACGCTACAAGCTGCTAAACAACAGGGTAAATCAATTGGTCGTCCACGAAAACCAGATGACAATTTACAGCTGGCTTTTTCAATGTATGACAGTAAGACTTATACGCTATATGACATAAAAGAAGCGACTGGAATTAGTAAGACTACTTTATATCGTTATTTGGATGATCGCTCTACATCGTTGTCCGATGAGACTGAGTAGAGTAGGAGAATTAAAGCAAGAGCGATAATAAAAGCATACGGAACCGGTAAATAAAAGATGAGGCCATTCATTCTCATTCCTTTATCAAGAAAAAAGAAACTAAAAACAACAGAGGAGCAAAATGCATCTCTGTTGTTTATTTATTATTCGCCAAATTATTATACGCTTGTAAAAATTGTCGATACGTTTCATTACCTAATTGGCGAGGATTATTATTAAATAAGCGTTGAAAAACAATCTTTTTAGCTTCGTCTACATCCGATGTTCGAGACGCTAATATTAGCTCAAAATAGGATGTAAAGTAGGCGGTACTTAATGTACCTCCACGGTTAATAATCATTACTATCACCTTTCAAAGTTATAACTTTTTGATTACTCCTTTTTAGAGGAACAGCATGAAGAATCACTTTTACTTGCCGTAGCTTTATCAGAAACCTTTTCAGTTTTCTCTTCAACCTCTTCAATATCAACAGAGCAGCAATCCTGCTTGGAAGCAAAAATCTTTTTAAACAACGATTCTTTTTTCATTCGTCTTTCACCTCCTTAAAATGTAAAGTAAAGAATATATCCCGTTGTGACAGCACCAATGAAAACTGTGATGATAAAGGCTGCTATTAATCGTGGCTTAAATAATTTGTTTAACAGTAGGATTTCAGGGAGACTCGCTCCTGCCCCCCCAATAATCAGTGCAACCACAGCACCCATGCTCATTCCTTTAGCTACTAACGCTTCTGATATAGGGATCATCGTTTCAACTCGAATGTACATCGGAATTCCAATTACAGCAGCTATAGGTATCGCAAACGGATTATCATTCCCCGCAATCGCTGTTATAAATTCAGCTGGAATGAAATCATGAATAACGGCACCAATGAGAACCCCGATGAGTAAGTAAGGTAAGACCGGGTAAAAGAAGTTCCATGCATCTTTTAAAGCGAGAACCCACTTGGATTCTGGTTCACCATTTTCATTTTTTGTGCGTCGAATTCTTACGTTTTTTAGATGTTTTTCTAATCCAAGTGCATTAAATAGGACACCAGCTAGCACTGCGAAAATAAACATACTGACGACATAAAACACAGTCAATTTCAAGCCTAATAGCTTCCACAATAAAATCACGATAATCGGATTTAATAAAGGCGATGCTATTAAAAAGGAGATTGACGGACCGAATGGCGCGCCTGAACTCAATAACCCTGCCAAAATCGGGATGGTTGAGCAGGAGCAAAATGGCGTAAGCGCACCTAAAAAGGTTCCAGAGACATACCCCGTCGCTTTATTACCTTTCTCTAAAATACTTTTGATCTTTTCCTCCGTAACAACTTGTTGAAGCAAGCTCACAAGGAAACTAATCAAAAGAAATAACGCTGCCAATTCAACAAATAATATTAAGAAGTTTTTAATGAACCCCATAATATCCATATAAATCATCCTTTCTGAGTAAACACATCAACTTTTATTGATGTGAACTATAAAAAAATTATCCTTATTCAGGATAAAAGAGACAACAAAGATCCGAAGATAATATTTTCTTTATTTCATTAGGATTGGCTGAATAATAATTCCATTTCCCTTCTTTTTCAACAGAAATAAAGTTCACATCTAATAAGATTTTTAGATGATACGATAATTTAGATTGTGGCAATGCTAGTAGTTCACTCAAATCACAAACACAGGTTTTTCCTTCTGTAGCCAAAATACGCAATATATAAAGTCTCTTGTGATCCGACAATGCTTTAAATTTCTTCTCATAGTCGAGTAAAGTTGTATCACAAACATCCCGCTGTTTAATCATGATTATTTCTCTCCTCACATCAAATATTCTTGATGTATAGTATATTATGCTAAAGAGGAAAAAGTGTCAACAAAACAGTGTCTGCTTTCCAGCAAAACTAAATTTCACCCTTTCGGTTCATTTGATTAGAGCAAATAAAGACGTCCACTGGGGTCTTAACTCCATTGATGAACGCCCTATTTTATTATCGCTGTCACGAACTTCGGAGCAACCGGGGGATTCCTCTATTGCAACCATCCATAAATATCCCTAAAGGATACAAGAAAGAATCTTAGTTAGGAAATATTCTCGGCCTGGTCAGAATCGAATATAGAGTATGAACAACATTGTTAATTACTTAAACTCAATGAGCTTTTCAGTTGCTAATACAAGGGAACTTGGTAAAACATTTAAACCTACAGCTAATGCGAAGATAGTATTAATTGTCGGCTTTCTTTTTCCTCTTTCCATTAGGCTAATATATGTACGATCTAAACCACAAATATGAGCTAACTCTTCTTGTGAAAATTTCTTTTCCAACCTAACTTCTCTTAGTACTTTCCCGAAAACCTCTTCTATTTCCATCCACTATAGCACCACACTCTTTTTCTCTATACTCAGAGAAATGTGGTGTTCAGTCCACGGACTATAGTCTGCAAGAGAGAGCCTGATATGCTACACTGTCTGTATTGTAAGACTACACTTGAGTAATGAAATGAGGTAAAAAAACATGAGTGAAATAGAAACGTTTGCAAACAGTTCGAAACTACCTAGTCAGCTAAAGGAATATTTCACAGCTAGTGAAAGCATTAAAGCAGTGATAACTAAGAAGACCCTATCTGAAATTGAAGACTTATACATTTATTACACTTCGCTTTATAGATTTGATACATCCGAATTTAGCGCCTATACAATCACTTCTTTAAAAAAATGCAAAGATTTGGATTCCTTTTATTACTATTTGAAGAAAGTGATTGATACAAACTTGGATTTAAAATCTAAAGATAGGTCATTCAATAGCAATAGCGATTATTTTGATTCCCAAAACGCTGTTGCAGATAAAACATTTATAGACGTCGTTCTTGAATTTTGTGATCTCATTGACAAAGTTTATAAAAAAAATGAAAACTTGAATTTTAAAAAAACCTATATAAGTCTTGGAAAACTAGAATTGATAAATAAGTTAATCACTAATCCAATCTATGAAAAAGTCTTGATTTCTGGAAAAAGAGTACTTGAGGAACACGAAAATACTAAAGCTTAGACCATTATATTTCTTAATTGGGTGGGGGAGGGGGCTCGAAAAGATCAATATCACATTGGTCCAGGAGAAAAATTCTTATTTTCCTTCCTGGACTTTTTCATTTAAAGGGCTTTGGGGATAGTTTCTTCGAATATTCACATCAAAAGATATCCGAAAATTCATCTGCTATAGTTTTTTTACTTTTTAAAGGAATCACGTTATCCTTTATTTTTCCGGATGCTTCTAAATTCGTTTCATACCAATTATAAAAATCTGAGGGATTACTAAAAATATTTTCTAAAGCCCCTTTGACAATACTTGTCTGTTTTTGACCTGTATCTAAATGATTAACTAGGGGGACCTCTTTGTTTGAACTATACCTTAACATTTTAAATAAAAGATCTTGGAGGTATTCAGACTGATTTTCTGATTCAGAAAGTTTGCTTTTATATTCTTGAACTTTCCTCTCACTTTCTGCGAGTTTTAGTTCTAAGGTTTTTCTCTGTTCAATATTTTTATAGAATTTCCGTTCAATCACAATTAATTCCTTAATCAAAGCTTCTTTATCATCATAATGTTTATTAATGATATCAGAAAGGTTTGGAATATTGTCGTTCGGAACTTCCGAAGTAGACACTTTAGAAGTAAAGACACTATTCGCTTTATCGATCACCATTCTTCCTAGCCGATTTTTCTTTCTCCAAAAGTCTTCTCCAGCTGAGGTAGGGAAACGGCCCTGTTGAACTACTTCATTGTTGAATTGATGCATATCACCATATTTAATTTTGCCATTTATTTGTTTCTCTGTTTTAAATAAATAAATCAGGTGGTTAACCTCTTTTTCAGTCAACTTTGTTTTACGCCCAGCTTTATTGGCCATCATTTTGACCCCCTAGTATTTTAAGTTCTGCAATTTCTTTCACGCTGTCTTTAATTTGAAAGGAAATAGACTTCAGCTTGTTAAAATTTGTTGGATTCACCCTAGAAAATTCGTCAGACAGCATAATCGAATGCAAATTTTTCATGAAAGTAATCAATTCATTGATGTTTCTTTTGCTGTTAGCTAGCTTACCTTTAATAACATTAGACTTTTCAGCCAATTCTTCAGGAGTAATTCTCCAGTGACTACAAAAAATACAATCCTCGGTTTCACAACGCTGCTGTTCATCTGAACAATACCCTAGATCTTTTAAAGGTTTTTTACAATCCTGCGTAGTAGGGGGTCTAAAAGCTTTAAGCAATATGTCATTCGGAATATGAGGAGCTAAATCCAAAGAAGCTTTCAAGGCTCCTTTCTTTTTTTTGTTTTTTGAAGAACTTACTTCCGAGTTCGATTGAGAGGATTGTGCAAACTTAAACTTTTGTAGTAGCGCAAAGACTTCCGAATCTATCCAGTATTCAGTATGATGAGCGTAATTCAATTGCATTGAAATGGTTTTATGGTTTGCTAACCTGGCAATTTCAATAGGTGATACCCCTTGCATCATTAACGAAAATATGGCTAGGTGCCTTGTGTCATTCGGCCAGAGCTGGTTTTTCCGAGGTATATAAAACCCGTACTTTTGTTGTACAATTTTTTCATAAAAGCTCTGAATCAAAATGTACAATTGTCCGATGTTAAAAACATTAACATTTATTTTCTGTGTTTCTCTTATGTTACGAATAAAATCTGAGCTCGTCTTTAAGATTGAATTGTAAGAGATAAGAGTATCGCTAGTCCCAAATTTATCGGTTTCAGCAATGTAAGTTGAAATTAGCTCAAAGGCAACTTGATCAATTCGTACTTTATCGACTACATTTGGATGCTTTTTTGAATATTTATGCCTTGGTAAATGTAAATAATAGTTTCCTTCTCCTTCGGAAAGACACTCCCTTTTTATCGCACAAAATTCAGAAGGTCGTAAAGGAACAATTGTTGTTATTTTCCACCAAATTATGATTGGAAAGTATAATAATTTTTCATTAATCCATTCCGTGGCACTATTGTTACTGGATTTGATTTCTTGATAATAAATATCAATACTTTGCGAAAAGGTCAATATATCCTTGGAAGGAGGTAAAGTACGATTAGCTTTTTTCCTTACAATTTTTCTTTTTAAATTAAGGAGTGGTTTTATATAGACCTCTCCGGCTTCAATATCAGCGTAATCTAAGAAATTCAATATCACATAAATTGTATATTGTTTATCCTTGTTTGAAATAGTTTCTGTTGATGTAAACCACAATACAAATTCGTCTTCTTTTTCTCGATCAAATCCATTGGTATACTCTAAAGCTCTTAGTATTTTCGAATAATATCCAGCAACTGTAGTAACATGGTATTTCGAAATCAAGTCAGCTACCCAGCACTTTACAATTATTCGGAAGTTTTTTGGAAGATGATTCACGTATTCATATGATTTCAATTCTTCAAATTTAAGTTTTCTCTTCAAGCCAGTATTTAAATTGTCTTTGTAAAATATCCACTCATCATCATCGAAATCACCCAGATAATGCAGGGGTTCATTTTCAAGTATTTTTACGGCCTCTTTTATGCTCTCAGCGGTTAAAAATGTCGTATCGGAAAGTGATTCAAGTTCTTCAGAAATTGGTGAGTATAGGCTAGTTGCTTCACTATTCATCCATTCGTACCTCGCTTTTCTCAATATTAGAAGTCCTGTATTTATTTAACTCAACAACAGAAATTTTCTCCATTTTCTCTTTAAGTGCTTGACTTCCACCCTCTATAAATTGATAAATTACATCTTTACCAAACTTTTCAGTAGCTCTTTTCCACTGATCCATTTCAACGGAAAAAATATTGGCTATTTTTGTCTTTTCAGCTTCGTACCCCTGTTTTTCTAGACTTGTAAGTTGTTGAATCCTATTAGTCAAACTTTCAGCAAGGGAAGAGAGGGCGTAAAAGTTAGGGACTGACATTGAGCAATTTCTGCATGCAATATTATGTTTGGTGCAATTCTCTATACCTATAAGGCACTGCACATGGTCTTCTTTACTAGGTAACAACTGTGTATCCAACTTAAACATATAATCAGCTGCTTCTTCAAATCCCATGCTTAAAATCATGTCGGAAACCTTTTTCTTTTCTGCTTGTATTGTATTTAAGAACCCAGCAGTAGATTCAATATTGTAAACATCCCCAAACATTTCTTTAACAGCTACTATCTCTTCAGTTCTTTTTTCACGATCATTTTCATTTCCAAATAGGACCTCAGCAAACAGATCCGGGATGTACCCAAAATGTTCCCTAACGAATAATTGGTGTGTTAAATTATTTAACTCTTCTTCGGGAATATAAATATAAATATTAGTAGTTTCAAAATCAAAGTGTGCACGTAAACGCTGAGCTACTTCTAGTGCGGCCTGTGCATGTCCTTTTTTTACGAGTAAGTGATATATATAGGACAATAAAGAACGATTCATTTTCCTGTTTTCAAATATGAATTCCTCATTAAAATCCTTGAAAAATATCAACTTACATCTTGACGAAAACTCGTTTCTTATCGATTTAAAACTTATCAGATAGTCATAATTTGGTGTAATAGTAGCCCTACGTAACTCACAAATAACTGCTGCGGTTGCTAAAGAAAGGGTCACATCTTCCGAACAAAAAAATCGGTTAGTAGCATTCGTTTTGGTTGTTCTTAAATCTTTACGCATTACTTGACGAATGATCCGGCGAGCATCTTCGTAGCTTAAATCGTTTTGTTCTAACCACTCCAAATTAATATTTGGAACGGAAATCTCGTTTAGATCAATCTTTGGAAATCTAACAACATCTTTATGTCGCCAAGCATTGTTAAGATGTACAAGCACATAAAGCCAAGAAGAGTCATAGTTGTAAGTCCTTTGTTTCTTTATTTTGTATGAAGCATTTTGAGTAATAAACTTTTGATTCATTTGTTTTTTTACATCTTCAATAGCCTTTCTTTTATGTAAAGGTAAGTTGGTGGCAAAATTAAATAATGATTTATAATCCTCGTAATTATAAATGGTTTTATCTTTAGGGATAATTTCTTTTTGGTATGGATTTATGATACGTTCCAATTTAAATAGTTTCCTTTTATTCTTTTCAATAAGTTTATTATAAATCGAATTAATGAAACTATAAAACACTTTCTGGTACAGCAACGGAATATTTTCATTGAATAATGCAAGATTAATACGATTGGAAGTCAATTCATATATCTCTTTGTCTGCAAGAAAATCAATTAGTATTCCCGTACACTTGGCATATCTAAATACTGTGTAATGAATAGTCTCAACGCTTTCATTAGTATTTCGTAAAGCGCGGTGTACATATTCTTGCCACCCTTTGCAGGTAACTGAATCGTTATTATGAAAATCAATTTCTAAACTTTTAAGCACGTATTCATATGCATCTATATTGTCTGAAAGTGAAGTAACAACCTCTCTAAGTTCATTTTCCTGAACAATTTCATTAACAATTGATTTAGGATAGATGTATGACATTCTTTTTAGTGGATGCACACCACGAAAAACAGTTGGCACTTTCTTTCTTGCATCAATAAGTTTTGAATGTAAACTATGATATTGAAGTTTTAATAGTTCCTGTACCTCATCTGAGATATAGTATTCGTCTTTCAATTTCTGCTGCCGGACCTTTAACTGATCAATAGATTCTTTTAGGTAATGACGAATACCACCTAAAATGGTGTCAGTTAAACCTTCTTCCCTTCTCATAATTTTCCACTGGGGTGTAGTTAAATTCAAAAGGCTCTTTGCTTCACTAGATGAATAGTATTTATCTGTGTTGTAAACTTTTCCTTTGATGAGTGTTCCTATACCTACAGTATTATCAGGCAAGACGTTTTGATTATATTCTTCAATCAAAGACTCAACTATCTTTCTTGGATGGAAAATATGATAATGTGATAGGTAAATGTTTTTCACATTATTTCTCTTAAGAATTCTCCAAAAAATAACGTTTTTCGCATTTAACTTTTCAAGTGCTTCTTCGTGGCTAATATAATCTACTAGAAATTGATTAACCGATTCTTTTGTAACATAAGTTTCATTTACAAATGTTATGGATTTTAAAATCCCGAGATTCATTAGACTAAGAATATTCTTTCTATACGTTGCTAACCTAAATTCACCTTTGAACCTATATTTATGACTAATTAGTTTTTGGACTGCTTGTCCAAGGGTGAAACATTGTTCAAAGAGTTTTTCTTCCTCTTGTACATATTTTTCAAGTGAGCTTAAGACGACCTTGTTAGTTCCGTTTGAATCGGTAACTACTTCTATAAGACCATCTCTTCCTAGTCTTCCTAATTTATTGGGTGAAGTTTTGACATGTGCATATATGGGCTTATTGTATATTTGATGAAAGCTAACGAGTTTTTCGGACACTTGTGGCCACCCCATTTAACCATTTGGTTTTGTATACTGTTTGATCTATGGACCCAAATTCTTCTTTTGGAACATTATGCAACTCATTCTGAAGCCCCTCGATATAATGTATTGTTGTTTTGGCATCAACATAATCTAAAACAGATTCAATACTAGTATCACCTCTTGCGATGGCAATCTGTAAAACGCTTAAATCCATATCCAATAGAAAACTCGTAAAAATACCCCTACCTATATGTGTAGACCAGTAAGAATCTTTTAAAAGCATATAGTCGTCTTCCCTTCCAGCCGATGTAGCTAATTTGGTTAAAAATGATTTTTTAACCTTTCTAAACCTTTTATCATAGACTCTCCCGGATATAGCCATACCATTTTTATCGTAAAACAAGATCATCGGATTTTTTAAAAAGCCACTTTTCAATTTTATATCCAAGTCTTTCATGTGCGACTCATAGTAATCCCATAGTACATCACTATCTAATATCATTTGTTTAGCTAAATGTGTTTCTAAGTAATTTAATCGTTTAGGGCTCTCGGCGCTAGTATCTTTTAGGTGAGTAAAGAGAGTTGAACGATTATCTCTTATTTGTACAGATAGTGATTTTCTAAATTTAACACTTAGGTCAGCACGTGTAATATTTACCACTTCTCCACGTCTAAGTCCCCCGAAAAATTGTAAGCATAGAGCAAAAGCTATTTCTGGAGCCGTTTCTTTGGCTTCCTCTAAGAATTCGATAATCAGTTTATTTCTATTAGGTCCGAAGTCTTTAAGTTTCATAAACTTATTGTTATTATGTGTTCTAGATGGATACTTTGTTCCTAAAGATGATGATCTAAAAGGAGAATGGTTCAGCCAATTCCCTTTCTCATCTTGATAAGACTTAAAGTCAATATCATCGTTTAACAAAGATTGTTCTTTTAAGAACAGATAAAATTCCTTTATATAGTTTTCATAATAAAAAACCGTACTTCTTTTTAAACCCGTATTAGTTAAATGAGTAATATACCGGCTACCATGTATTAATTTTAATCCACTTATTCCTTCGTGAACTAACTGATTAAAGTCCTCATCTCCTGCACTAATACGGTCAATTATATAATTTAAGAAACGGCATAAAACATAAGCAGGGGCTTTCACGGTATTGATACTACTGCCCTGATACTCATACCTACGACGAATAAAGTCTGTAAGGGGATGTGGAATGGCTACTTTTTTAATCTTGTTATATAACCCAATATTAACAACCCTTTTCTTTACAACTTTACTATCAATAAATTCTTCTATCTCATTTTCCTTGACGACAAATTTAAAGTTAATAAGATTTTCCATATAGCCTACCTCCTTTTCGGTTTGGTATTATATAAAAAATATTACCTACCTATATTAAGCCATATTTATTCTAAATGGGCAAAATCAAGTGTCGAAACCCCTTGATTTCACTGTGTCTTTATAATATAAATGAATAATAACCCATAAGCGTACCTATAATGCTGGAAAGCTCGTTGAGGATAAAAACGAGACGGAAATCCTAAAAGAAGTAGAGGGGCTTGGAACGGAAGCAACTCGCAGTGGCATCATCGAAACAATCAAGCGTCATGGCTATATCAACGTGACGAAAAACATCGTTTCGATTACGGATAAAGGGCGTATTCTATGTCAGGCCATTGAAGGTAATCTACTGGCAAGTCCATCGATGACCGCCAAATGGGAGACTTATTTACGTAAAATCGGCAATGGCGAAGGGACGCAAGAACGCTTTCTTGGCAGCATTGCGAAGTTCATCAATAGCTTATTGGAGGAAGTACCAGGTCAGCTAAACGCCAAGCCAATTGATGCAAAACTAGCAGCTAATGTTGTCAGCAAAACGGCTTCACGAACTTCCTACAAACAAGTCGAAGTCGCACCATGCCCCGCTTGTAAAGAAGGCATGATCATTGCACGCAAAGAATTTTACGGTTGCAGTGCTTATAAAAGTGGCTGTAAGCAAACATTCCCTGGGGTATTTTTGAAGAAGAAGCTGACGCCTAGTCAGGTTAAGCTTCTGTGTACGAAGGGGAAAACCAATGTGATTAAGGGCTTTACGGCCAATACGGGGAATAAGTTTGATGCACGGCTTGCACTTGTGGATGGGAAGATCAATTTGGAGTTTTCTCAGTAAATCCTAAAGAAAGACTTAACTATATATGTCGAACTTATGATTTTACCTAATCATCAGAGAAGGCGCCTTACAGGGGTAGACGAAGCAATAAGACTGACGGCGATCTTCTGTCAGGCTTATTGCGGGAGTCATCCCCAAGCGCCAAGCGTTATTGGTAAGGTTCTTTGTGTAAGCTGCGATAACTTAATAGATGACTTGCCTAACAAAATAAATCTAAAAAAGGACTGAAGCACATTGGATTCTAAAAAAATAACGTTAGAAGACGACTTAAAAATAGCCTTTCATATTAGAAAAGAAGTATTCGTCAAAGAACAAAACGTCCCTTTAGATGAGGAGTTTGACGAGTTCGACACACTGGATGAGCTTTCTGAACACATTTTAGTCTATTATAATGAACAACCTGTCGGAACTGGACGAGTAAGATGGGTGGATGGCTTCGGTAAATTGGAGAGAATTTGTATTTTGGAGCCTTACCGGAAATTTGGACTAGGTAAAGTAATCATAGGGACATTAGAAGAAATTGCTGAAGAAAGGGGGCTATCCCGAGTTAAATTGAATGGACAAACACATGCAGAAGGCTTTTATAAAAAACTTGGCTATCAGACTTCATCCAGTTCATTCATGGAAGCCGGTATTCCCCATGTTGTGATGACGAAGGAATTAGCTACTAAATAAGGCCTTTCAAGGTCCCGACACAATTCGAGGTTATGAATTGCCGGGACCTTTGACGCGCACTAAAATTGACACGTCCTCGTGACCTTTCACTTTTCTAAAATTTAACAAACATCCCCTTTCTTGTTCCCGTATTTTTAGTGTATGATTAGAAAATGCTATAGACAGAAGGAGTTTTTTGCATATGAAAGATAATCCAGAACCAAAGAAATACGAGTATTTGTCGGAGAACCCGAATGCCAAGGTTATGCCGATTATGCTCTCCCTCATTATTGGGGCTTTTTTCGCGATTTTAAATGAAACGCTGTTAAATATTGCGCTTGTCACCTTGATGGAAGAGTTTTCGATCACATTACCAACTGTGCAATGGATGGCAACGGGCTTCATGCTTGTCATGGCCATTGTAATCCCTATATCTGCACTGTTACTCCAATGGTATACGACACGCCAATTATTTTTAAGCACGATGATTGTTTTCACCCTCGGGACCATCATCAGTGCGAGTGCACCAACGTTTGTGGTTTTATTAGTTGGTCGATTAATTCAAGCAGTTGGAACAGGCTTACTCATGCCAATCATTTTCAATGTATTTTTACTTATTTATCCACCCCACAAGCGTGGGAAAATCATGGGCATAATAGGTCTAGTCATCATGTTTGCACCTGCAATTGGACCAACGCTTTCTGGTGTAATTGTCGAATACTTAGGATGGCGCTATTTGTTTATTCTTGTCATTCCGTTTGCTATATTCTCCATTGTATTCGCTTCTAAATATTTGATTAATGTGTCAGAAGTAACGAAACCGAAGATTGACGTTATCTCCATTATTTTCTCTACCATTGGCTTTGGATCTCTCGTTTATGGTTTTAGTTCTGTCGGAGCAAGCCCAGATGGATTTTTAGATCAGACTGTTTTAATTGCGATTATTGCTGGAGTTATTGGGATTGTGTTATTCGTCATTAGACAATTACGACTTGAAGAACCTGTCATGGATTTACGCGTTTTTAAATACCCGATGTTTACACATGCCGTTTTGATGTTTTTAATTATCATTATGGCGATGTTCGCTTCAGAGATTATTTTGCCGATTTATATGCAAGGTCCTTTAGCTTTAAGTGCAGCTACAGCAGGTCTGGTGCTTTTACCAGGGAGTATTTTGAATGGTATTATGTCACCATTCATGGGGCATCTTTTCGATAAATTTGGCCCTAGGGTTTTGATGATTCCAGCATCACTTGTATTAAGTGGAACGATGTTTATGATGAGCAGGTTGACGACTGAAACGGCTTTATGGGTTGTCATCCTTGGGTATATTTTACTCATGCTAACTGTTTCAGCAATCATGATGCCTGCCGAAACGAACGGCTTGAATCAGTTGCCAAAACGCCTCTACCCACATGGCACCGCCGTTATGTCGACCTTACAGCCTGTGGCAGGAGCGATTGGTGTATCTGTTTTTATTAGTATTATGAACGCTAGGCAACTTAAATTTTTACAACAAGCCGATACACCGGATGACCCTGCTACAATAAGTGGCGCAATGGTAGCTGGCGTTGAACTTGTTTATTTCATCGCTTTTGCCATGTCTCTCGTAGCTGTTCTTTTGGCATTTATCGTTTATCGTGCGAAGCCGAGTGAAGCGGATGAACTACCCCAAGAGGAATAATAGCCGATAAAATAGCAAACGTCTTTCCCACATACGAGAGGGAAAGACGTTTTTAACGATTTATTTATTCTGAAAAATTCTCATAGATGTTGCCGTTAAAGCCCATTCTTTTATAAACTACTGAATGAATAACATTCACTTCGCGGTTTCCCGTCGAACAACCGGTGCCACTTCTGTCGCCAGCATTTCAATACCTTCTGCAACCTTGGAAAATGGTAAACCTCCGATATCCATCTGTGCCATAAACCGTTGGTGGCCAAATAGTTCATGTTGCTGGAGAATTTTCTCAATAATTTGTTGAGGACTTCCCACAAATAAGCCGGTTTCAGGGCTGGCCATACGTTCGAAATCGGAAACAGATATCTTCGTGCCCATTCCGCGCTGTTTGTTTACATATTCCCAATAACCTGCATAATACGGGTAAAATTCGTCTTTTGCCTGTTGTGAGGTTTTTGCTATAAATGTATGTCCTGTCACTGCTACTTTTAACGCATCATTGGCATGCCCAGCTTCTAATCCAGCTTGGCGATATAAATCGACAAGGGGCTTGAAACGTTTTGGATCGCCACCAAGAATAGCAAGAGCCATTCCTGTTCCAAGTCTTCCAGCACGCGCTGCACTTTCCGGTGTTCCGCCTACACCAATCCAAAGTGGTAATTTCTCTTGTGCTGGACGAGGTGCAATCATGGCATTTTGTAATGAAGAACGGAAAGTGCCTTGCCAATTGACGATTTCACTAGCATTTAACTGTTGAAGCAACTGCATATTCTCCTCGAACAGTTCATTATAATCGTTTAAATCATAGCCAAATAATGGGAACGATTCTACAAATGCACCACGGCCTGCAATGATTTCCGCACGACCATTTGACAGTAAATCAAGTGTCGCAAAGTCTTCGAAAAGACGGACAGGATCGATTGTACTTAACACAGTCGTTGCACTCGTTAATTTGATTTGCTTCGTATGTTGTGCCACTGCAGCGAGCGTAACAGCCGGAGACGACACCGCGTAGTCCAAACGATGATGTTCGCCGACCCCAAAGATATCCAGTCCCGCTTCATCTGCTAGCTTGCCAGCAGCCAACACCTCTTGCAGGCGCTGCTGAATGCTAATTGTTTTTCCTGTTTGAGGATCTGGACCGAGATCCCCAAGCGTATAAATACCTATTTCAATTCCAGGTTTCTTTTCTGTTATTTGCATTGTATTTACTCCGCTTCTGAAACAAGTGTAAAACGCTCGTTTATATGTTGAGGATTTTCGATTTCATCTAGAACAGCGATTGCAAAATCAGCATAACTAACGTAGCTATCGCCTTTTGCATTCACGATAAAATTATCTTTTCCTTTTTGATAAGAGCCTGTTCTTTTGCCTTCTGGGTTGAAAAATGCTGCTGGGCTGATAAATGTCCATTTAATATCCGTTTCATTTTGTAGATCTTCTAGGTTCTTTCCTTGATTGGAAGCAGTCGGAAAATATTCTTTAGGAAACTCAGGAGTATCTACCAAACGAACTGTTTTAGCTTCATCCACGAATAGGCTTCCTGCACCGCCAACAACAATCAATCTTGTGTCAGATGAGCCCTTAACAGCTTCAATCAAAACTTTCCCCGCGTCAACATGAAGATGTTCTTGACCTGCTGGTGCACCAAAAGCATTGATAACAACATCAAATGATTGAAGATCTTCGGCTTTCAAACTGAATACGTCTTTTTCAAGTACCGCCACTTTTTCTGCAGCCAGTTTCGCTGCATTGCGAACAATCGCCGTCACTTCATGTCCACGTTCACTAGCTTCCTTTGCAATAAGGCTTCCAGCTTTTCCTGTCGCACCGATAATACCAATTTTCATAGTTAATTCCTCCAATTCATTTATTGTACATTACATAATGTACTCTTTTTATCCGTTGCTATGCACAACTATTCACACCGTTGTAATTGTAACAGTTACAGTTACAACAAGTACCAAAAAATTGAATGAACTAACCAATTTTCTGTGCTAGTACCTTCACTAATTCGTCCATCGTAATTTCTCGTAAAACAGACTCCATCGCTTCTTGGGCTCGTAATAAAATCAGCTCAAGAACTGCCCCAATATTGGCACCAACCGGGCAATTTGGATTTGGTTTTTCATGCATTTGGAATAACTCACCTTCTTCGACCACATCAACAGCCCTATATACATCGAGCAAGGTAATTTGATCTAACGGCTTTTGAAGCGTAGCGCCTCCAAGACCTCGGCACACTTGAACCAATTCTGCGTCACGTAGTTTTCCAATCACTCTACGGATTACGACAGGATTTGTATTCACACTTTCGGCAATCCATTCCGAAGTGCAAAGTTCACTGCGTTCAATTGCAATGAGCGATAGAATATGAACTGCAACTGTAAATCGACTGCTAATTTTCATAGTCAATCACCTCCGATGTAACAATTATAGTTACATCGGAGGTGATTTGTCAACTAATTAGTAATACTATGCACACTCATAAAGCGTACAAAATCACTTATTTTATCGTACAGTTTTTAATGCACCGCTCCAAGCAAGAACTTGGTCAAGCATAGCGTTTGCGTTGTCTGCGTGATAATCAGCAGGTTTGAATACGCTCATGTTTTCAAAATCAGACATCAGTGAAAATGTAACTGCTGTACGCACATCAGCAACTTGTAGCTCACCTAAGATAAGACGTAGGTTTTCATGTGCGCGTGTCCCGCCCAAGCTACCATATCCAACGAAGCCAGCTGCTTTATTGTTCAATTCTGGATTCAAGAAGTCTAGTGCATTTTTTAGAGCTCCACCAATTGCGTGGTTATATTCAGGTGTGATGAAAACATAGCCGTCGAAAGAGGCCATTTTTTCTGACCAAGCTTTGATTTGCGCTTCAGCATCTGGTTGAGCATTTGCTGAACCTAAGAATGGAAGATTATAGTTGGCAAGATCTACAATTTCATACTCTGCATCGTTGCGCTTTTGTGCAAAATCGTACATCCATTTTGCTACAGCATCACCATTTCGTCCTACACGTACACTACCTTGAACAATACCGATTTTCAGTTTTTCATTTGTCATTGTTTTTTCCTCCTTAGTAGATCTACCCAATAGTTTGTCTAAAAAGCCCACTTTAATTACCACCCATACGATTTATTTACTATTTCAAATGACAACACGTATTTCACTAGTGTTATCACTCCCATCCTCCTTTTCACTAACTTACTTTACGTAACAAACTATATATCTGTAACAAAAAGTTGTCAAGAGAGTAGCTTTGATTTTCATCTCGCAACAAATACTAGTTACTTTACGCCCAATGATTGGGTGTTGCCGGCTAGGCATTTTATGGACTTCAAAAGAGTAAGAACTCTGAGTGCTCGAGTCTTAACGAAAAAATACCCTCCCATCTTAGTGTGGGAGGGCCTCATTATGAACCTTTTTTCTCCGTCATAAACGTAATGACTGCAAACAATGCAAAGCTGACCAGTAAAACAGTTCCACCTACAATGTAGAAGATGAGCGCTAGGGTTTCATTGACATTAAACGGCTTCATAAATTGCAGCCACATACCTGTCGTCAAACCGATTGCTCCAATAATTCCCGTCCAACCATGAAGTGTAACCAATTTTTTCGCCCGTACTTTGTAAATCTTATAAAAAACACCCCAAGCAAATAACGACAACCAACCGACTAATAAAATATGTGCGTGAATCGGACGAAATGCGTATGATCCTGCTCCCGCCATATGCGATCCCAGAACCGTCCCGATCAAACCAAAAATTGCTGCGACACGTATCAATCGTAAACTCCACTTTTCCTGCATCTATAATTCCTCCAGTGCTATTTATGTTATATCCCTATTGTAAATCCTCAACATGAACGGAAGATGAACAGGACATTACAACTTTGGCAATCGCACCGTGAAACTCGTGCCTTCCCCTATACGGCTGACAACATCAACAGTTCCACCATGTAGCTTCACAACTTGTTGGACAATCGACAACCCCAGTCCAGTCCCACCCGTTTCCTGCGTTCTTGAATCATCCGCCCGGTAAAAGCGGTCAAATATCCGTTGAATCGACTCTTCGCTAATCCCGATACCCGTATCACGAATCGTGACCGTAATATCGTTGTCTCCTTCTGTTAATAAAATATCAACGGCTCCACCCAATTCTGTATACTTCAGCGCATTCAGTACGAGGTTCTCCCATACTTTCTCAAGAAATGCCGGATCACCCGTATAGCGAACCTCATCGATATCCATCGACAATGACATTTCCTTCTCTTCCAGCAACCATCTATACTTCCGGACTGTCTCCCTGAGCTGTTCATCCAAAGCAAAGGTCTTCATTTCCAATGGAGACGATAACTGATCTAACGAAGTCAACAGCAACAGTTGCTTCGTCAATGAAGACAAGCGTTCCGTTTCAGATTGAATAACACTCGCATAACTTTTTCTTGATTCCTCCGACAACTGATCATCCAATAACAGCTGTGCATAGCCTTTAATATTGAGCAGCGGCGACTGAAAATCATGCGACACATCACTGATGAACTCTTTTCGTATCCGATCATTTTCACTTAGCTTCTCTGTCATTTGCTGAAAACTGTTCGCCAGCTGGCCAATCTCATCTCTTCGATGAATAGAAAGCGTACCCGTAAACTGCTCTTCACCAACCTTTCTCGTCGCAGCGGTCAATGCAGTAATCGGATCGATCAATTTCTTCGCCACTAGTAACATCGACAACAAACTAATCCCCGCCATGACCAGCACCATACCTCCAAGGATATAATGTACTTCTGTGAAAAGCATCTTAATATCTGGTCGTAGAAAAAGAGCATAGGCTTGTCCCTTATAGTCAAACGGCACCCCTACCGTATTCGCCGACTCGTTCGAGAAAAATCCCGTCACAAACGTTTCACTTGGGAGATCCCTCATTCCGTGATAGACGTCCCCATTCAACACCTGATCTATCGCTTTTTCCGCTAAATTTTCAACACGAAATGGTTCGCCATACTGCATCACCTCTCGTCTTTCATTCACAACATACAATTTATACCCCACCGCAGACTGCGTTGTTAAATAGTCTCCAAGATCCAGCCCCTCATTCGATTGGATAAAAGATGCAACGCTCTTTGCAATGGTCATATTTTTTTCATCGTTCTGTCCCTTCAAATACTGGTGATAATATGTATTGACCGCGAGAAATGCAATAAGGCCACTGATCACCATAATCGCAGCCGTCATAGCGATGAACTTACCGTACAGCGACCTCACGAGGATACCTCCAGCTTATAACCAACTCCCCGGACCGTTGAAATTTTCACATCTTCCGTCAGCTTGCCTAACTTATCCCGCAATCGCTTTATATGCACACTTAAGGTCTGTTCATCCCCCTCATAATCATATCCCCACACCCGCTCCAGCAATAGCTCGCGCGCAAACACATGGTTCGGTCTTGACGCTAACACCGACAACAACTCAAACTCCTTCAACGGCGGAAGTAGCACCTTCTTGCCAACTGCTACCTCATAGCTCTGGCGATTGATCTTCAGTGGTCCTGCCTCAATAAATACATCTACTGCCTTGTCATATCTACGTAAAATAGCATTTACTCGAAACAATAATTCCTTCGGCTCAAAAGGTTTCACCACATAATCATCGGACCCCGCAAGAAAGCCCTTCTCCTTATCCTCCAACTCCCCCTTAGCCGTCAGCAATAAAACCGGTATATCCGACTCGCCTCTTAACTTCTTTGTTAGGCTGTAACCATCCATTCTCGGCATCATCACATCTACCACCGCCAAATCTGGCAAGTCCGTCTCCAACAGCTCTAGCGCTTCAAAACCATCTGACGCCTTCAAAACTGTATACCCCGCTTGCATCAATTGAATACTGACCAACTCCAAAATATTTGGATCATCATCCACCACAAGTATTTTCACGCTTTATTCCCCCTCTTTTGCCATTCTGCATTCAACAAACCCGACAATAATATGATAACGGCCGACAAATAAAACCAAAGAACAAGTAAAATAATCCCGGACAATTGGCCGTACAACAATGTATAATCAACATTCGATACATAATCCCCAAATACCAGTGAAAACAATTGCCAGCCGAGCGCAGAAAAAATAGCTCCAGGAAATACTTCCTTCAACTTCATTTTACCCGTTGGCACAACCATATAAAATAATAGGAAAAACAACAGCAAAAACAGTGTCCCTAGCCCCCATTTCACATTGGGCCAAATATATAACCATCCCTGCCACTGTTCAATCGTATCATAATAAGTCACAACTCTGTACAATGCCTTTTCAATGATTGGTAGGAACAATGACAGCGGTATGACGAGCATAAAGACGAGCGTCACCCTTAAATCACGCAACAGTACCTTCCAAAATGCATAGCGTCGCTCATAGCCGTTTGCTAAATCCAGAGAACGCGCTAACGACTGAACCGCCATCGAAGAAATCCAAAACGCCACTGCTAGGCTCGTATACAACACTTTTCCTTGCCCTTTATTCAAAACCATCCGGACATTTTTCTCTATAATAACGAATGCTTCATCCGGCGTGAAGGGTCTAAGAAACATTAGAATCATTTCTTCATTCACTGGAAATAAACTAAGCAAGGAAAAGATAAAAATAAGAAACGGAAACATAGACAACAAAAGATAATATGCTGTCTGTGCTGCTTGATCAAAAAAACGTTCCATGAAAAAACGACTTACAACATTTCGAATAATCCTCATTCATTCACCCCTCTACTTCAATATACCCTATTCGGAATGAGACAACGGGATAACCATGGGAGAGGATAAGAAATTTTATGGGCTATTTTTATCGAAATTAGCTAACCTGGTGTACGCAATAATTTCAAAATAAATGATAATAGCCAAATGCTTTCCAATCGACAACAAAACCATTTATTTTAAATGCAAAAAAGTCATTACCTAGTGATAATGACCATGTGCTCGGCGACGTTCTGAAAACTCTTGCTTTGATTTACGTAAAATGCGCGTAAATCACACAGAAACGAAAGGCTTCCTTTCATTTTGCAGCGGGAAACCCCAACTACCATCAGCGCGCGAGCCTCACTTCCGTGTTAAAATCCGTGCTCTCAACGCTTCGGTTTTTATTTTTAGACAA
>NZ_JAWLIR010000044.1:0-17672 GCF_033485195.1 Sporosarcina beigongshangi | reverse complement strand
CTTACTACTAATATACGAGGGGGTGAAGGTATGGAATTAGTGAAACGAGCCATTGCGGGTGATGAACGGGCTTTGTTAAAGCTATTGGCCCGACATGAAGATACGCTCTATCGCACGGCTTATGCATATTTGAAAAATGAGCATGATGCTATCGATGCTATGCAAGAGCTGACGTATCGTGCTTTGAAAAAAATTCATACTGTCAAGGAACCAGCATACATAGCGACGTGGCTTGTCCGAATGATGATCAATATTTGTTTAGATATGAAAAAGAAGCAAGAGCGACTTGTCTACAATCACGAGGTAGAACTCGTATCGACGGATCAGCAGCCATTTGAAATAGCTGATATAATTGCCGGCTTGCCAATTGAGCAACAGGAATTGATTTACTTAAAATACTTCCAGGACATGAAGAATGGGGACATTGCACAACTGAAAAAAATTCCCGAAGGCACCGTAAAATCAAGGCTACACACGACCTTAAAAAGATTACGCGTACTCATTGAAAAGGAGGAACTATAAATGACCAACTTGAATGAACAGGACTGGCAGAGATTAACAGGGGAATTAGAAACGATTGAAATTCCAAAAGAAGCTTTACATCAGGCACGTGTACAGGCCTTGCATCAGCATCGTCTGACTAAGAAGAGAAAACGCTATCTGTATGCCACTGTTAGTGTAGCCGCTATTGTACTATTGCTGTTTGCAACTTCCATTCGTGTATCTCCCGTATTTGCACAAGCAGTTGCCAAAATCCCGGGATTTTCTTCTATTGTGAATATGATTGCTTATGATAAAGGAATCAGCGATATTGTTGAAAATAATTACTATGAAGAACTCGGAGTTGTGGTAACTAAGGGTGATTATACCTTAACTTTACAGAGCGTCGTAGCTGATTATTCGGGCATGACTATATTCTATAATATTAAATCCACTTTTAATGACCCTGAAGTGAGAATAACTTCTTTAGGGGTGTCACAACAAGGCATGCCATGGGGTGTCGCAAGTTCCTACATTGGTTCACTAGTGGGTGGAACCGCCTTACGTGCAGACAAAGTTGAAATTAGGTCTGCCGATGAATTATCGTATGATAATATGTCATTTGAATTTAATTTACACTTGGATGATCCAGCAGAAACAAAATTCGCCGTGCCGTTCACACTTACTAAGCCCATTAAACAACCAAAAGTATATAAAGTGAACCAATCTGTTGCTGTCGATGGTCAAACGATTCATATTAAACAGTTGGAAATTTCTCCGTTACGTGCAGAAATCCGACTAGCTGCTGACGAGCAAAACACGATGCAATTACTAAAGTTCAGATCGGTTCGGTTGATTGATGAAAACGGTGAAGATTGGGGTCAAACAAGAGATATGGAGGAGGGCTTCGGCATATCGCGTGACGGTGAGATAAGCATACGTATGCAAAGTAATTACTTCAGGCAACCGAAAGAACTAACATTAGTGATGGAGAGGATTGAAGCACTTCCGAAAGACTCTGATTATATTGAGATCGATTTTGAAAAGCAGAAAGTGCTGTATGTACCGAGTGAGCTGGATATCGATGTTCAAGTGCTATCGAGTAATATAGTAGAAGTCACTTATCCAAAGGCTGTAGAGAGCCAACTAATTGGTAAAATAGTGAACCGAGAAAACAATAAGCTCAATGGAAGTTTAAACTCAGGAATCTATAGCAGAGAAAATGGATATCAAAAAGACACTTACACCTTTAATTTTGAGAACGAATTGAATCCACTTCGTCTGCATATCAATAGCTATCCTTTATATTTGGATGGAACAGTTGAAATTGACATTCCATTGGACGATGAATAGTATGTAACACTACTGACAGATGCATCATGCGTCTGTCAGTTTTTATTACGTAAGGGGGGATTTAGACTTCAATCACTTTTAATGGAAATGAACCGTGTATATTCCAACAACGAATGGGAATCCTTTAAGTATCAAAGTAGCTAATGGAGGATTTATAGTGACCCATCAAAATCGTGAAAATGTTAAATTGCCACAGGATTCACAGTCCTATTGGAGGACGGCTGTTGAATTTCCGGAGTTTCCAAGTTTAGAAGAGGATCTACAGGTTGACGTTGTTATTGTAGGTGCAGGTATTACCGGAATTACATCTGCTTATCTGTTAGTGAATGAAGGATTAAAAGTCGCCGTTATTGAAGCCGGTAAAGTGTTGAACGGTACGACCGGACACACGACAGCAAAAGTTACGGCGCAACATGATTTAATCTACGATGAGTTCATTCATAATATCGGAAGAAGTCATGCACGTTTATATTATGAGGCAAATCGTGAAGCACTGGATTTTATTAAAAATACAGTGGAACAGCATCAAATTGATTGTGAGTTTAGTATGCAAGATGCGTACATATATTCCACGACTGAGAAATACGCACGAAAAATTGAAAAAGAGGCGGAAGCTTATGAAACACTTGGGATTGAAGGGGGATTAGTCGACAGTATCCCATTCGATATAGTCATCCGAAATGCACTTGTTATGAAAAATCAAGCACAATTTCATCCGACTAAATATTTAGTTCATTTAATCAAACATATTACGGAAAAAGGTGGATTGATTTTTGAGAACACAACAGCAGTGAATATTGAGACAGGGGAACAACCAGTTGTCCTAACTCGTGAGGAACGTCGAATTACTGCCAAACATGTCCTTGCTTGTTCTCACTTTCCATTTTACGAAGGATTAGGACTTTATTCTACAAGAATGTATGCAGATCGTTCGTATGCGTTAGCTGTCAAGTCTAAGAAGAAATATCCTGGCGGCATCTATATTAGTGCGGATGAGCCAACACGTTCTCTTCGTTCTGTCACGATAGATGGCCAGGAGATTGTGCTAATTGTTGGTGAGAATCACAAGACGGGCCAAGGCATAGATACGATGGAGCATTATAAAGCATTGGAGGCTTTCGGTGAAGAGGTTTTTGGGCTGGATGATATTATCTATCGTTGGTCAGCTCAGGACCTTACTACGTTGGATAAATTGCCTTATATTGGGGAACTAACCTCGGGGCAACCGAATATACTCATTGCAACAGGCTTTCGAAAATGGGGAATGTCCAATGGGACCGCGGCTGCGCTGCTGTTTCGGGATATGATTGTAGGAAAAGATAATCCGTTTCAAAAATTATATACACCATCTCGTTTTTATGCACATCCAAGTTTGAAAAACTTTCTAGTGGAGAATGCAAATGTTGTTGGCCAATTAATTAAGGGAAAGTTAGATTCGCCAAAAACAACCCCAGAGGATTTATCTAACGGGGAAGGCGCTGTTGTGACGTTGGACGGACACCGAAAGGGTGCCTATAAGGACGATGCGGGAGAGTTGCACATTGTAGATACAACGTGTACACATATCGGATGCGAGGTGGAATGGAACAGTGGGGATCGCACCTGGGATTGCCCGTGTCACGGTTCCAGATTTTCATTTACGGGAGAAGTGATGGAAGGACCGGCAGAAAAACCGTTACAGAAATATGATTATACAATGCTAGATAACCTGACATCAGAGGATTCTGGTTATTGACAGCATGGTATTAACTAGTAGCATCATTGCCAGGAGTAAACTGTGCGATGGTGCTTTTTTATAGATTGAACTTTCTGCATTCTTTTACGTCTTATTAGCAAGGAGGGTGTTTATGCGTAAAATACTAAAAATCACCTTGAAAATCTTAGGAATCATCCTGCTTGGCCTCATTGGAACGATTGTTTTATTCTTTTTAGCTATTCATTCCATTTTTGGTGGTACTTGCGGCAATGAAGTCCTATCGACAACAGATTCACCAAATGGGAAGTATACGGCACATTTATTTACAAGAGATTGTGGGGCAACGACTGTTGAATCTTATCAACTATCCATTTTGAAAAAAGGGAAAAAGCTTAAAAATAAAGGGGGCAATACATTTGTCGCGAAAGAGGAATATAATGTGGAATGGACAGATGATACAAAGTTAACTGTAGACTATCCTCGATCGACAAAAACATATAAAATGGAAAATAAGGTAGGGATGGTGGATGTTGTTTATCCAGCAAGATAGGGAAATGAGGAGATGAAATGGCTACTTCTTTTGTTATGTTTTCAGTGGCACATATCGCAGTAATCGCTGTGCTGTTCCTGGCAATCGTAGCATTACTTATTGGAAGAAAAAAAGGGCCAGTACCTCAGAAGGTTGAACGTCTTTTTGCACTGTCTTTATTAGCAATGGAAGTGCTGTATCATGTTTGGATGATGACAACGGGCAGATGGACGCTCGCCAGCTCATTGCCATTAGAATTATGCAGCATTAGTTTACTCGTCACTATTGTTCTTCTATGGACAGGGAATAAGCATCTCACCGACTTTGCCTTTTTTGCGGGCATTGGCGGTGCTATTCAAGCTATGGCAACTCCTGTATTAGATCTAGGATTTCCTCATTTCAGGTATTTTCACTTTTTCTATACGCATATTGGCATTATTGTAACGGCGCTTTACTTCACTTGGATGAAAGGCTACAGACCTACTTTTAAAGGTGTTGTGAAGACGATGGTTGTGTTAAATTTACTACTGCCACTTCTGTTTACGGTCAATTACTTGTTTCAAGGGAATTATTTGTTTTTACGAGAGAAGCCCTATAATGGCAGTTTACTAGATTTTTTAGGACCTTATCCGTGGTATATCCTGTCACTTGAGGCTGTTGCGTTTATCATGTTTACCGGTCTGTGGTTGGGGTTCAGGAAGTGGAGAACTACGTCTGAAGGCTGAGAGACAATCACTTCTTAGGTCTATTTTTCTGAAAGGAAATACCATTTATACTAAGTGTAAGCAGTGGAAGGGTGTAAATAGATGATAGATTATTCGGCAAAAGTAGAAGAGGAGTTAGTTTTTTGGAAGCAGAAAATGACCAGACGATCTGGTCCCATCGGTCGTGTCTCTAAAAAAGCACAGGTAAAAGTAAATGGCCTGATTCCAGAAAAGGTTCATACCGTCATAACGGAAAGCATAAAAAATATGGTGAAGGCAACTCTCGTCGGTTCGAATATGACGACGAAGAAGCAGCAAGCAACGGGCTTAAGTTTGTATGAACGTGATGAGCTTTTTAAAGAGAAATTGACGAATTTTCGTAAAACAGCTGTCATCGAGGGTGCGGGAACAGGAGCTGGTGGAATCATGCTCGGTCTTGCCGATTTCCCCTTGCTATTGTCCATTAAGATGAAGTTTCTCTTTGAAGCGGCTGCGGTTTATGGCTTTGATACCAATGAATACGAGGAGCGCCTCTTCATCCTGCATATTTTCCATCTCGCTTTTTCAAGTGAGGAAACACGCAAGGAAACATTGCCTATCATTGAAAACTGGGAACAACAGAAGCATTTGATTGCTGATATGGATTGGCAAGACTTTCAGCAAGAGTACCGAGATCACATCGATTTGGTGAAAATGTTCCAATTAATACCTGGCTTCGGGGCCATCGTCGGTGCGTTTGCCAATTATAATTTGCTTGACCAACTCGGTGAAGTTGCGATGAACTCGTATCGACTTCGCCTATTAAATGAAAGGCGGGATAGTGTTGATGATTTTCAAAAATAAGTTATTTATTGCTTTAGTACTTGTATTAGTAGTTGCAGGGGGTATTTCATTCCTGTTTAAACAGGTGAATGCCTTTGAAAAAAGTGACAGCAAAAAAGTGATCGGTGATCTTTCGTTTTCAAATATTACGATTTCGACCGACAATGCAGCCGTGGAAATTGTACCGACGACGGATTCGGTAGCAACCGTTGAGTATACAGGTAAAACGAAGAAAAACAAGAAATTTATTTTCGAAGCGGATGTAAAAGGAGACACACTTTCTATACTGTTTAAGGAGAAACGCAAGAGTTTGATTCAATTCGGATTTTCCTCACTAGACTTAACGTTAACAGTGCAGTTACCTGAAAAACAATATGAACGACTGCAAGTTGAAACGGATAATGGACGAATCATTGCAGATCAGTTACAAGCACAAGACATTAAACTGGAAACAGATAATGGCAGGATTGAATTGAAACATATAGAGGCAACGACTATCGATGTGAAAACCGATAATGGAAAAATACTTCTTGAAGACATTGAAGGTAAGATGAAGGCGAAGACAGATAATGGGCAAGTTTCTCTTATTACAAACAGTTTAGATCAATCCATCGACTTAGAAACAGATAACGGTAGAATTGAGATTCAAACAGAAACAGAACCTACAAATGCGATCATCGATGCGAAAACGGATAATGGTCGAGTTGAAATATTTGGACAGGAAAATAAGCACGTAACGTTTGGCAAGGGCGAGAATTTAATTAAATTAAGAACGGATAATGGCAGAATTACTGTGACGAAATGATACCTAATGGGCTATCATTTCGTTTTTTCTTTATCCATAAGAAGTAATTGATAATCTTCTGGCGTATCGACATCAAAAACAAGACGTTGGTCAGTACATGGCAATATGTGCCCCTTTTGAAGGATATCTCCTTGTAAAAGTTTTTTTGCTCCTGCATCACCATGTAAGGCAAGGAGTTCAGGATACATGACAGACGACAAAAGGACCGGCGGCATAATGGTTTGATCAAATGATGAGGCGACGAACTTGCATGTCGGATTGTTCTCCATACAAGCAATCATTTCATTGAGCATTTGAACGGTAATGAATGGTTGATCCGCCAGCATAACGAGAACGGCGTCCATTTGATTGGCTTGTGCTCGTCGAATTCCACATTTTAATGATTCGGATTGACCTTCATGGGCGCTGAGACATGGTACGATGGAGCATTTATTGTTCAACTTCATGTCGACAGGAAGCCACCCTACATCATCCGTCTCTTTTGTAATGACATAGATTGCATCCAGCGATGACCTTAGAGCTGTATCGAGTGCCAAGCTACCTAGTGTCATGTATCCAACGTTCAACATTAATTTATTTCGTCCCATTCGGCTACTGCTTCCAGCCGCGAGATAAATACCAGCAATTTTCACACTACTTTCCTCCGTCTAGCGGCAATCAATTCTGCCGCAATGCTAACAGCGATTTCCTCTGGTCCATCTGCATCGATAGCTATTCCAATTGGTGAATGAACACCTGTTGGAATCTCTCCATCAAATAAACGTTTTGTTCTCTTTTTCGAACCTAAAATGCCAACATATAATAACTTTGCGTGACGAATTTGTTGAATGATGTTCCTATCATGTTGAAAGTCATGTGTCATGATAACAATAGAATCGAGCGGGCTGAATTGAATCGCTTCCACCAATTTTCCAACATCACCAATACGAAACGACCTGGCCATTGGAAAATGGATTTCATTGCACAGCGATTGTCGCCAATCCAGTAGGTGCACTGCATAGCCGACATCTTGAGCGAGACGGGCAAGCGGTCGTGCATCAGCACCTGCTCCAATGATATAAAGGGGAGGTTCAGGCCATATGAATTGCACATAAACCCTTTTATCGCGAATGGTTTCTTGTCCTGCCAGATGCTGAAAAGGGATTGTGGCATCCATTTTAAATGGAATGTCATCTTCCCAGCTACCGTACCGTTGATCCTTCTGTGTGATTCCTCCATATTTAGTAAACGAGCTCATAGATTGAATGAAAAGAACAGGTTCTTTTGCCTGTAATACTTGATGCGTTAAACTGAGAAATTGCTTGAAATCCCAATCAATATCTCGCATTAGGATTGAAACAACCCCGTTACACCCTGCGCCACGACCCCAGCTAAGATCATCCTCGGAGCTTAAATCATACTGTACAACCTCTACACTACCCGTTCCAAACAAGTCTCGTGCACGGCTTTGTAAATCATTTTCAAGACAGCCGCCACTAATGACCCCTAACGGAATGCCATCTTGTTGAAATAACATCCAAGCACCTTCTTTTCGATAAGCAGAACCTTCCACATCTACAATCATTGCAAGGACAACAGGTTGCTCGGTATTCAAAGTAGCCTCAATCATTTTTTGGATAGTTTGCAAATACTTCACCTCATTTTATACTTCCAACTATCTCCATTCACTTCATTCTTTAGTCATTTCGTGAAATTGAGAATGTCGTTATAATCAGCTGCTGCGATGGTTAACATATAGTAGATGCAGTAGATGATTTTATAAGGAGTAGTTGTAATGGACAGTTATTTACTACCAGTCGTTATAGGTATAATTTTCGGCTTTGTGGGCCGAACACTGTTATTACGAACCGATTTTCGGCAATATCCGACGTATCCAACAGGTCGAATTATTCACCTTTCTCTCGGTTTCATTGCGGCTTTTATCGGTGCGGTAGCAATTCCTTCCGTTTTAGAATCTGATTGGGCCGCAGTCACTTTTCTTGGTCTAGCCGCGACACAATTTCGTGAAATTAGAAAGATGGAAAGGGATTCCCTTGAAAAAATCGATACGAATGAACTGGTGAAACGAGGTGCACCGTTTATCGAAGGGATGGCGCAAGCGTTCGAAAGCCGTAATTATTTAGTGATGTTTACGGCTTTGGTGACAACATTGTGCTCTGTTTATTCTTTTTGGTTGGGAATGATCGGCGGAATTGTAATGCTCGGCATTGTGAGATTTAAGATGTCAGGTAAGTTATTAAAGGCAATCGCAGATGTCTCGGAGGCGGATATTCGTTTTGAAGGACCGACGTTATTTGTTGGAGATATTCTTATTAAAAATGTTGGCTTGGAGGATACGAGAAAAATCATTACTGAAAAAGCAGTTGGTGCAATTGTCACTCCAAAAAATGAAAATAGCATTGTCACGCTTTCTTATCTTGGGCAACGTCAAGCCATGTTACACCATGTTGCTACCGTGTTGGGGTGCTATCTTGACTCCGGTGAACCGGCGTTAATTCCACTTTCGAAAAGGGATATGGCAGACGGTCGAATTGCGCTGTTCTTTTTGCCGAGAGAGAAAGATTTTGCCCAAATCAAAACAGTATTAGAAAAAGTCCCGGTATTGGACAGTGCAATCCGGATGCCGCAAGAAGCGGATAAAGGGAAATCATAGGGTGAATTGAAGAGTGAATGTTGATTATTATAAATGGCCGCTACTTTGGTTAAACTACTTTTCAAAAGAAGGGAAGTTTGTATGGTGGACAATCAACACGCTGAAATTGTTGCTATTATTACGATGAGACCTGAATTTTTCCAAGGAGGTGGCGCGCCTATTTTTATTGTGCAGGATAAAAAGCATTTGCAAAAGGTGAGCTTAACTTTGGAGAAAATTATGGATGCTGCTGCACATGAAGTGGAAGAGGAAACAATTATTATAGTAGCTCGTTAAAAATCGGGGGTAGTCATGAATGAATAATACAGCACGAATAAGTGTCGGCCAGCCTGCTGCGCGGATCGATACGCTTGATAAGGCAACGGGCATTGTCAAATACATTGGTGATTTAGTAGGTCCAGGTATTCTACATGCCAAACTTGTGACCAGCACAGAGGCGCATGCTAATCTCAAGTCGGTCGACACGGCAGAGGCCTGGAAAGTACCAGGCGTGCGTGCAATCATTACGGGTGATGTTTTCCCTTACCATATTGGTCCACTTCTAGCTGACAGACCGCCTTTGGCATTTAAGAAGGTGCGCTATTACGGAGAACCTATTGCAATCGTTGTAGCGGATCATGAATATCAAGGAAAACTTGCTGCTAGTAAGGTGAAAGTCACGTATGAATCATTACCTGTCGTGAATTCTGTACAACAGGCTTTTCAAATAGATGCACCGTTAGTCCATGATAATTCTGGAGACTATACGAAAATCATCACAGACGTCTATCCTGTGCCCGGTACGAATATTGGCAGTCACAATAAAATTCGAAAAGGAGATTTTGCAAAGGCGTGGGCAGGCTGTGCAGAAACGATTACCGCAACATACGCCTTTAATTTGTCAGATCATGCCGCTTTAGAAACTCGATGCACACAGGTTGAAATCAATTCTGCTGGAAAAGTAACTGTCCACTCCTGTACGCAATCCCCTTATACCATCAAAAAAGTACTGAACCAGTTTTTCAATATTGAAGTAGGAAATGTCATTGTGCATGTACCACAAATTGGTGGCGCGTTCGGAGGAAAGGGAACGGTCCAGTTAGAGCCGCTTGCTTACTTAGCCTCGAAAGCTGTCGGTGGTAAAAAGGTGAAATTACAGTATGAGCGGGAAGAGGATTTGATAACGGCGCCATGTCATATTGGGCTTGATGCGGTCATTAAGCTCGGAGTGTCAAAAGAGGGGAAATTACTTGCAGGTCACTATACGTTCTTGATTGACTCTGGGGCATATACAGACCAGGCTGCTGGGATTACAAGGGCGATGGCGGTCGATTGCACAGGTCCCTACAATATACCAAATGTCTGGTGTGATTCGTATTGCATGTACACCAATCATCCATATGCGACTTCGCTTCGCGGCTATGGACATCCTGAACTTACGTTTGTCGTCGAGAGGACGATGGATAAATTAGCCAAGCAGTTACAGATGGATCCCATCCAATTGCGACTGATTAATGCCATTAAACCCGGCGATACAACACCGACACAAACCGCCCTCACTGCAAATACGGTTGGCGATGCGGCAAAATGTCTCACTCGAGTGAAAGAATTAATTGACTGGGACACTGATGGCGAGGGATATAAAGGCATCAGTTTATTCTGGAAGACATCATCAACCGCAACGAATGCTCAAGCGGCCGCGGTTCTTACATTTGAAGCAGATGGTTCTCTTAACTTGAACTGTGCGGCAGTTGAACTTGGACAAGGCTCAAAAACAGTACTTGCTCAAATCGTCGCGGAAAAGCTGAGCGTCGATATGTCGAAAATCCATGTGAAAATGGAAGTAAATACGCAATACGATCCCCATCAATGGCGTACAGTAGCCAGTAGCACAACCTTTTTGGCAGGAAGAGCGGTACTTGCTGCGGCAGAAGACGCTATTCGCCAATTGAAGAAAACAGCAGCAGTCGTCTTACAATGTGCAGAAGATGATTTAGATATTACCGGGGGCCGCGTTTTTGTCAAAGCCAATCCCCAGTTCGGAGTCACCTATCAGTCTATTGCTCTTGGCTATACATTCCCGAATGGACATACAGTTGGTGGACAAGTTGTTGGTGTTGGCAAACATACGCAAAGACATCTGACGCCGTTGGATAAAGAAACAGGATTCGGAAACCCCGGACCTTGGTGGTCTGTCGGTGCACAGGCGGTCGAGGTTGCGTATAACGAACGGGATTGTACGTACAAACTGTTGAAAGCTGTTACCGTGCTAGATGGAGGAACGATTATTAATCCAGCGACAGCCACACAACAAATGCGAGGAGGCATGTATTTAGGTTTGAGTTTAGCAAGCAGTGAAACCTTTATTTTTGATGACAAGGGCATTCCGCAAAATCCCGATTTAAGAAATTATCAAATGCTGCGATTTGGCGAACAGCCAACGGAATACCTCGTTGATTTTATTGAAACACCCGCCATCGATGGACCGTACGGGGCACGTGGTATTGGTGAGTATGGCGTAATTGGCGTTGGCCCGGCACTTGCTAATGGATTATCGGTGGCGGCACAAGTGGAACTGAACAATTTGCCGCTCACTCCAGAATTTATATGGAAAACGAAGAAGGAGAATCGCCAATGATTGCGTTTGACTTTGATTATTATAAACCTTCCACACTTAGTGAAGCAGTTGATACCTTTCAGCTAGCTCATAATGCTGGTAGACAGGCAATTTTTTATGCAGGAGGTACAGAATTCATCACGTTCGCTCGGACGAATAAAAAAAGAGCAGATGTCGTAATTGATATTAAGGGGATTCCCGAATGTATGATGTTAGAAGTCACTGATGAACAATTGATAATTGGCGCGACTGTTTCCTTAACAACTATTGTGGAATCGAATCTATTTCCTTTATTGGGCGAGACGGTGCAACGAATAGCGGATCATACTTCGCGCAATAAAATCACGATTGGCGGTAACCTCAATAGTCACTTCATTTACCGCGAAGGGATTTTACCTTTCTTATTGGTGAACGCGAGAGGAATGATTGCCGGCAAGGGAAAAGAGAGGATTCTTCCAATAGAACAAATCTTAAACGAGGGACTAAAGGAAGGCGAACTTCTTGTACAAATCCATGTCGATCAACCCTATGTCAAGCTACCTTTTAGCACAATCAAGCGAACAAGAATGTCGAAGGTCGGCTACCCAATCGTAACAGTTGCCGCACTCACAAAAAATAAGCGAATTCGAGTTGCTTTTAGCGGTGTGTGCGAATTTCCATTCAGGTCAGTTGAAATTGAAGAGATATTAAATAATCTTTCTATCTCCAAAGAGGAGCGAGTTAATCAGGTAATCGACCATCTTCCAGGTCCAGTCGTCCAGGACATCCATGCATCGGCAGTGTATCGTCTATTCGTAGTGAAAAATGTGCTAACAGACACATTGAATGCTATGGAGGGGAATAAATGATTGCTTCAAATGATTCACCTAAAAAAATTGTCCACTTACATGTCAATGGAGAAACCCATAATGCCGTCATACGATCTGCCGATACGCTACTGCATACATTACGCGAGCAGCTCGGGCTAACCGCCGCGAAACCGGCTTGTGAAAATGGAGATTGTGGTGCTTGTACAGTCATCATAGATGGACAACCGATGCATTCCTGCCTTTCTTTAACGATGGAAACGGTGCATCAGTCGATTACAACGAATGAAGGACTGTTGGATTCGCCATTGCAACAGGCATTTGTCGACAAATGGGCGATACAATGCGGCTATTGTACATCAGGATTTATTGCCAACTGTCATGCGCTTGTTGAACAGCATCCCGATGCGGATGACAAGACAATCGACGAATGGCTTGCCTCGAATCTTTGTAGATGTACAGGCTATCAGGAGATTAAAGAGGCTGTGAAAAGTGTTTTACAAGCAAAGAAAAACCTGTCTTCAGCTAATTAAATTTAGTCGAAGACAGGTTTTTTTACCCTTTTTTGAAGCTATTATTCCCACTGTTTAGCGACTGAATAAGTTGCAGGGTTTGCGCGGCTTGTTCAATTTGTTGGCGGACTTGTTCAAGTTGTTGTTGAATGGCCGTCGTTGATTCGGTAACGGCAATGCCCTGCATCTGGTTCATGAGCTGCGATGCTTGTTGAAGCTGTTGCTGCGCTTGTTGTACGGCTTGTAAGTCGTTGGCGGTATTATTTTGCTGCAATGTTTGCACAGCTTGTTGCATTGTTTGAAGCGTTTGTTTTTTCAGCGTGTGGAATTGTTGTTCAATTTGTGCCGGATTTGTTTGTGTTTGTTGTTTCAAGCAAAGGACTCCTTTCGGTTATGTCCTTTACAGTGTGCGTAAAGAGTGGGACTTTTAATCACGGTAAGGGGAGGATCATATATATCAAAACATTTCTCTCGGTCTAATGAAAGGATTTTTGGATAAACTTACATAATTTTGGTAGTATTCTTTCATTAGCTCTGTATAATTGGATTTATAGACAGCTATGGATTGGAGGAATATTGACATGATTAAAGCGGTGCTATTTGACCTAGACGGGACGTTGTTAAATCGAGATGCATCTGTCGAGCGATTTATCGACTCACAATATGAGCGTTTGCACGAATATGTTGGACATATCGGAAAAGAAACATTTATTTCTAGATTTATCGAATTTGATTGTAGGGGTTATGTTTGGAAGGATCGGGTATACCAACAAATGGTTAAAGAATTTAAAATAGACAAGTTAACCTGGGAGCAATTACTTCAGGATTATGTGGAGCAATTTCAACACCACTGTGTACCATTCCCAAACCTTCACGAAATGCTGCAATCACTTGTGGATCAATCAATACCCTTGGGTATTATCAGCAATGGAAAAGGGCAATTCCAACTGGATAATATCAAAGCGCTCGGTATTGAGCATTATTTTGAAACAATTCTAATATCTGAAACTGAAGGCATTAAAAAACCAGATCCACGGATATTTGAGAAAGCATTACAGCAGCTTGATATTCCAGCGAGTGCATGTCTGTTTGTGGGGGATCATCCGGAAAACGATGTGAAAGCCTCTCGGGATGTAGGCATGTTAGGAGTTTGGAAGAAAGATTCGCAATGGGTTGACGTTGATACTGATTATGTCGTAGAGGATTTACTGGAGGTATGTTTAATTCTCGGGGAATTAGCTGTTCGATGATTGTTTCAGTTCATCTTTTATTATATTTCACACAGAATACGGTAATATTCTGCAGATGACTCCCAGCTCATGCCACCGATCTGACCAATTGTCTTCATGAGAAATCTCCTCCAAATAGTAGTGTAAGTTTTATTGTGCTTAATCAATCTATATCAGCATTATACGTTTGAATTATCGTACCGACAATCACTTTACACCCTTTTACGAATAGTAAAGTTGTCTTCTAGTAACAACCAGTTTTGCGGGAATGGGTAGCCGAGCACCCAATAACTGATTCCACGTAGATTAAATGCTTTCACCATCGTAAATTTAGCTTGGGCGCTACGAGCATCTTCAAACCACACTTCGTGGTTTCGTCCTTGGGCATCCGTGTAGCGAAAAAATGGAGACTGGGCAATAGGGTCATATTGGATTGCCGCCCCATATTGGATAGCTCTGCGAATGGCTTCTTGTTGACTGAACGTTTCAGCCTCCTGTCCCTGTACGTGGGGAACTAGCCAGTCGCGTGCGTAAATTTGAAAACCGAAGAAAATCTTATCCCGAGGAATAACTGTGACCGCATAATCCAGCACGCGTTTTATTTGATTAAGCGGTGAAATAGCTTGTGGTGGTCCAAATCGATAGCCCCATTCATACGTCATCAATACAACAAAATCTACAATTTTTCCATGTGCTTCATAGTCATGTGCCTCGTACAATAATCCTTGCTGCTCACTGCTAACTTTAGGGGCTAGGGCTGAGGAGACAAAAAAGCCTTCGGGATGCAATCGGTCAACAGCCTGTTGCAAAAATTGATTGTAGTTTTCACGGTCGTCAGGAAATACATTTTCAAAATCCACATTTAACCCTTTATACCCTTTGTCTTTCATGACGTTAAGTATATTTGTTAGCACCTTTTCCTGAAGTTCACTACTGGAAAGGATTGTATGTGCAAGACCGGATCCAGCAGCTGTTGCGCTGAAATTCGTGATAGCCATCACAGGCACGATTCGTTCGGCTGCAGCAGATTGAAGCATAGCTGTGTCATCGAGTGTAGATAGACTACCGTCTTCCTGCACACTATAGACGAAGGGCATCCAATAAGTTAAATACCGGCCTATTTCTTGAAGCTCCCTGGCACCCATTTCTCCTGTGTTAATCGTATAAGCGTTCACATCGATAACTGGTTTATGGATGGGAATAGTTAAACGCAAACCGGCTACAATCATATTTGGATTTTGAAGCTGATTTGCCCTTACAATTTCTTGAATGGTTGTACCGTAGCATTGCGCAATTTCCCATAAGTTTTCACCAGACTGAACATAGTGCGTCCCAGGTGGTGTTGGAATAACAAGAGCCATACCAGGTACCAATTTATTCGGATTTTCTAACGCGTTTACCGAGACAATTTCAGTAACTGTGATGCCGTATCGCTGGGAAATCAACCATAATGTTTCTCCGGGATGTACCACATGGATTTGCATGTAGTCCTCTCCTTATCTTTTTCATATTATTTCGTGAGTGCGGTGGATTAATAATTTCATTGCAAAGGAGACGATATTTCCGAAAGCAGGGAATTAGGTAAAGCATAGAACTTTAGATAACATAATATTATTATTGATTGAACTAACATTATCATATAGAAGACTAAAGGGGAATTGAGTAAGGCCATTCATTTATAGCTTCAATTAGGGCATAGGTAGTGATTTGCTGAATTAATTGTTAATTAAAGGATAGTTGTTCTGAAAAGTACCTTAAGAACGTATGTATGAAGTAGGGGAATCGATTAGAATAGGTAAAGTTGGATTTCCCTTACATTTAGTAAAATCTAATCTTAAAAAGGAAGGGGGAATTTCTATTCATTGAACATGAAATCAAGCATACCTAGCAGTCTTATTTAACATATTCTAGATCTAGGCATTTTATTCATAGAAAACTTTATTGTTTGCGGCATTTGAAATAAGGTATTCGAGACATTGTTAGAAAGCGAACGTAAACTGAAGAAACTTGAAAGGAGGATTACAAATGACTATATTCCAAGCGATTGTACTGATGATAAGCTTTTCCTCGTTAATTGTTGCGGTCATTGGACTAGCTGATAAAATCTCACAAAAAAAATAATCCACTTATGAGTTTAGCGCCCAAGTGGATTATTTTATCAGTGATACGGATTCCTAGAAAAAGAACCTAGTATCTTATTGATGGACCGTTCGATGTTGGCGCATCGGGCGGTCATTTTACTATAATCATCATCTAAACATATTATACGTAGAAGTTTCGAAGTTTGCTAGAAAATTAATAGACGTTCAACTAGTTGTCATTTATTATTCATTAATCATGGACTAATCACTTGAAGTTGATGTGGGATTCCATAAATAAATAACTTATAATATTATTATGTAAACTTAATTGTTATGAGTAGTACAGTTACTACTTATAACAAAACATTATCCTGTGAATCTTTTTTATCCTAATTTTGAGACTTAAATTCCACCATACAAATTTCACAAATACAAATTTTTTCACGCTCAGGTGGCAGCAACTCAAAAATCTCTTTTGGAAAGCCCGCTTTAAAACACCAACAATCTCCAGCTGAAGGATTGTTAATCAGCCCACACTTATTATCTTTCTTACAGAGCGAACAAAGTTTAGCCTCATATATTTCTAAAGTCATGTACAATCACCTTTACTTTTTTTTAATTGACTTCATCATACCGTCAATCTTTTCAGAAACCTAACATCTACTAGAGAGAACGAACAATCCTACACTTGGGGGGAATGACTATGGCGAAAAGAAATCGTGGAAAAATATTGAATAGACTGCCATCCAATGGACGAGGCGATTGCCCTTTGTGTAATCGGAGAAGAGTCAAGTTATTGTATGCCCATAAAATAGAGCCGACTAAAACCGTGCAAGTGTGTAAATTTTGTCGAGATAGATGAATGGATTGTACATCACTTTTCATAAGTGGTGTACTTTTTTTGTCTATAATGAAAAGAAAAAGGATATACAAAAAAATTAATTCAAACTTTTTACGAACTATTTACGAATATACTTATAGGATGGTAATGATTATGAGGAAGCATGTGGTGAACTATGGAAAATGACAAGCGCTGGATACGGCAAATAAAAAAAATGGTAGTGAAATTGCGGCAACAATCTTGTTTCGAAGTATTACAACAAAATGTTAGCCATGTCCTTTTCAAGCATTGTTCCAAATACGATGGCATTGATTGGAATTCAAATCCCGTTTATTATTGGAATACTCATTTTTGGAATGAAACCGATGTTCAGTTACATCATCTCGATTTGGAACCCTTTATGGCTAGTCCCCATAGCATATAGCGCGGTGGTTGCCATTGGTATAACCTTTGTCATCTACCTTTGGATGCGTGAGAAAAAGAGAGATATCGTATTGTAAGCGAAATTGTACATGATAAAATAGGAAATGAAACTAAAGAGGCTGTCTAATAAATCCTTAAAATA
>NZ_JAWLIR010000043.1:0-27973 GCF_033485195.1 Sporosarcina beigongshangi | reverse complement strand
GAGAGATATCGTATTGTAAGCGAAATTGTACATGATAAAATAGGAAATGAAACTAAAGAGGCTGTCTAATAAATCCTTAAAATAAAACAGGTGGAGAAAAACGAGTCGTTTTTCTCCACCTGTTATTGTATTTTGGCGTTTGAGTCCTGAAAGCAGCTGACGGATGCCTGCTACTTTCAAGAGATTGTGAACCAATGCTACAATCCCGAATTCCGTATGCACCTTTTCAAGATCCCACAGTAAAAATCTCCGGAAGGACCGAATGCTCTTGATGTGACCGAAAACGTTCCCAATCAATGAAAAGGGTATTTTTTATTCAGGCCTTACAGCTATAAACTCATCAATAGTTTCAGGGGTGTGCTTACCTTCTTTTCCTTGGAAAAGGTCCATATTAATGGTCACATCCATACAGCCAAGATATTTTCCGTTTTCATCACGTACTGCCATGAATTTTTGATAAATTTGACCGGATTCACCAGTTCGTTTTGGGAACCAAAATTCCCATTCGTCGCGTGTTCCTGAATGAAAATCATTCAACAGTTTCTCAACGTGATGAGACACTTTGGGATGAAGTTCAAGTACATGGCGACCAATTGCTTCTTTTCGGCGACCATGAAGGCGGTTTGGATTATTTGAATACCAGCGGAAAATATCGTCAGCATCACAAAAACCCATTTCAAATGGTAACAGGTTGATAATTGAATCCAAGGTGCTGGCTTTAATTGCACCAGTTTCAAAATTAATGACAGCCTCAGGACTAATTAATTCAGACAATTTATTATCTAACATTTTAAAAACCTCCATTATATTATTTCCTTTTATAAGAGGGATAAAATAGTTCAAATAATAGTGAGAAAAAATCGACCACTTCTAGGAAATGATATCTAACTTCATTTATAATGTTAGCAGTAATAACTATTGGACATTGTGATTTATCTCACACAATAATAATTATTTTGGTTATTTATTAAGTGAATAGGCTGCTACACAAATAATAGGAAAATTACAATGATTCGCTATTATTTATTTTCGTTTTGAATAAGGTATAATTAAACAAATTAAACTAAAAGTAACTATAAGACAAAGATCAGTATTTACTAATTTTCATAACTACATTATTAGGAGTTGTTGAGATTATGTCATATACAATGATTTTCGATATGGACGGCACACTATTTCAAACAAATAAGATATTGGAAATATCATTGGAGGAAACCTTTCATTACTTAAAGTCTAGAGGTTTATGGGACAAGCAAGCTCCCGTCGAAGAGTACCGCGAAATTATGGGCGTTCCGTTGCAAGTGGTTTGGGAAACTTTAATGCCTGATCATTCAAATGACATACGAGCAAAAGTAAACGTCATTTTTCTTGAGAAACTGATTGAAAACATCCATGCAGGTAAGGGGGCACTATACCCAAATGTTGAGGAAGTCCTGGACTATCTAACAAAACAAAATTATTTACTATTTATCGCCAGCAATGGGTTACCTGAATACTTAGCAGCCATCGTCGACTATTACAAGTTAGATCGATGGATCAAGGAGACATTTAGTATCCAACAAATTGAATCACAAAACAAATCCGATTTGGTTCGTACAATCATTGAGCAATACGATATTGAAAAAGGAGCTGTTATTGGAGATCGATTGTCTGATATTCAAGCAGCGAAAGACAATAACTTGCTAGCAATCGGCTGTAATTTTGATTTTGCACAAGAAGATGAACTAGCACAAGCCGATGAAGTTATTGACGATTTCACGCAATTAAAGAATCTTGTAGCTGTCAGAAGGAGCTCGACTATATGAAAATCAGACGTTTAAAACCACTAGATGCTGAAGTTTATCTGGCCATTCGATTGAAGGCTTTACAAATCAATCCCGAGGCATTTGGCTCAAGCTATGAAGAAGAGAAAGATCAGCCAACTGAAAAATACATACTTAGGTTCCAATCCAATGATTCTATAACAATAGGCGCTTTTATAGATGACCAGCTTGTTGGCGTGGTTACGTTGTTTAGGGAAAGCTTAGTTAAACTGCAACATCGAACAAATATTATCGCCATGTATGTTTCTCCAGAACAGCGCGGATCAGGAATTGGCAAGTCTTTGATGGTAGAGGCCATTCAGATGGCAAACGACTGGGTAGGCGTAGAACAAGTTTATTTAACAGTCGTCACAACAAATGAACCCGCAAAAAAACTATATGTTTCACTGGGCTTTGAGGTCTTTGGCACAGAGAAAAGAGCATTGAAAGTCGGCGACACTTATTTTGACGAAGAACATATGGTGTTGTTTTTATAAAACTTTAATACTATAAATAACTAAATAGTCTATCACTTTTTAAGAAGTGGTAGCTGTTTGGTTCCGTCGAACATGTAAATAAGTATTTAACTGTCGCTTGGGTACAAAATTTATTGATGAGTTGTGGGATGATGGAAGTTATTCAGATGACTGATTCATCAAAGACGGTGCAGTGGAATTTTTTTGACTAGTGAGAATGAACGCGGTTTGTTGTATAAAAATAGGAGTGTTAAAAGATGCCACTAACTTTTGCTCATCCAGCAGCGATACTGCCATTCACAAGAAAAAGCAGATATGTTCATTTTTCTGCATTGGTATTGGGAAGTATGGCTCCTGATTTCGAATACTTTTTGACAGGTCGACCAATGGGGGATATTGGACATACCTTCGCTGGATTTTTTTGGTTTAACTTACCACTGGTGATGCTTGTTTATTTTATTTATCAGCTATTTGTGCATGAAACTCTGTTCAACCACTTACCGATTTGTTTACAAGACCTTTACGCAAAAAGAATAGATTCCAATGGAATATTAATAAAAAATGGAGAGGAGATTACAATGAACATCAATCAATTAATTGCGAATAATATTAACCAATTGGACGCTACACTTCCCGTTAATCAATCGTTAGGAATTGCTGGTCTATCTGGGTCTGGTAAAACAACTTTTTGCCAAACAATTGGTGAGGAATCCAAGAAGCGCCTCGTTTCTTTATTGCCAAAGGCAGAGTATCAGTACCTATTCCCCGAGATTATGGAAACGAATTTCAGCGCTATCAAAATGGAGGAAATGCCTTTAGTGCTTTTTCTCGGAAAGTCATCCATTTCCTCTAACCCACGTTCAACAATTGGTACTCATACAGGTGTTTTTAAAGAAATTCGTGAGAAGCTTGCTGAAAAATTTAATCTTTCTCCAGAAACCTTTTCCTTCAATAATGAATTAGGCTGGTGCACAGCTTGTAAAGGCCGTGGAACTACTAAAAATATTGAATGTAAAAAGTGTGAGGGGAAGCGCTATAATCCAGAAGTTGAGCAGTATCAGCTAGAATTAACGGGTCAGCTGCATAGCATTTCTGCTATTAATAACTTAAGCATTGAAACCATTCTTTCCCTTCGAGAAGAATTACATATTAGCGAAGCGAAACAACATATCCTTCAAAATATAATCGACATGAATATTGGTTACTTAACATTAAACCGTATTATGGGGACATTGTCAGGTGGGGAACTGACACGACTTTATTTGGCAGAATTTATGGCAACAAGTGAAAATACCGTTATTATTATTGATGAAATTTCCGTAGGTCTTGATCATCAAACATTATTGAAGATTTTAGAGCAAATTAAACAACTGGGCTATAAAAATCAAATTTGGCTCATTGACCATTCAGACACAGTGCTCGACACGACGGATGAGCAATTGTTCTTTGGACCTGGCAGTGGTAAATATGGTGGGAAAATTGTTGAAGAATCTCCTCGTCCAGAACCAATCGATTCAAAACGAAATGAGGAGGCGCCAGCAGAATACTACCAATTTCATGATTTGCACTGTCGTAATATTCAAATGGATGACATTCGAATTCCTAAAAATAGACTGATCACCTTTACAGGAGAGTCTGGCTGCGGTAAATCTACACTTGTCAATGAGTGTATCGCCAAAGATTTTCTGAATCGCTATCCAAAAGATAAACTGGTCATGGTCGGGCAAAATCGAAACCAATCGATTACGAGTCGTTCAACAGTAGCAACGTTTCTTGATATAAAAAGGAAGCTTGCCAAATATAGTGAAGACATTGATGATATTTTCGAGCGTTCCATTGAAGATATTATTGACGAGTTACCCAATGAGGACATCGCACATAAACGCTTGAGCTTATTGATCAAATTGGGACTTGGTTATTTGACATTGGAAAGAAAAACACAGTCCTTATCGACTGGTGAATTTCAATGTGTCCATTTAGTTTCTGAGCTGTTTGCCAACTCGCGAAACCCACATACGCTCTTTATTTTTGATGAGCCTTCAAAAGGATTATCGCAAAATATTTTAAACCAATTCATTGATAGTGTCAGGGTAATTTTAGAGGATGAATCTGTCTCCATAATCATGATTGAGCATAATGCTTATATGTTAGAGAACTCGGACTTTATTATTGATTTTGGAAAAAGACTGCTTGCACCTGTCAAGCATCTTGACGTTGTTAGTCATGAAGAGTATTACCGTCGTCAAGACAATGCCGATGGTGTCGCGCCATCGCAAATTTCTTCTACTCTTCATCAACAAATTGGAATTCACTATTTAAAAGAAAATCAGATTGCCTATTTTAAAAATGCAGAAAACGTTTATAAGGGCGGCATCTTAAAAAGCTTATCGTCAATGGCTCGTTTGATTTATGGTGAATACGAATCTGAAACGATTGCACCCGTTATTGCGATTGACCTGGAGCGGCATTTGTATAGTCAATATAGTTTTCTTTATGAAATGGGTGGCTTGATCAACCATATTGTGGCTGCTCATCCGACCAATAAAGACACAAGAAGCTTCGATTTTTATCGCCAAGATAATCATTGTCAAAGCTGTTCGGGTCGTCGGGTGATTGAACAATTTGATTTTGATGTTGTGATTCAGGACAAAACCGTACCATTCTGGGATGGCCTCTTGCATTCTGATGTCATGGAAGTTTTAAAGTATTATCAATATCAGCGATTGGAATTCATTTTTGGTGAAATTAAGAATGAGCTAGGTCAAGATATAAGTAAAAGCTATAATGAGATGACAGAAGCAGAGAAGCATACTTTTTTATATGGGTATTGGGAAAAATCGTTTTATGATAAAGAAAGTAAGGCGCAAAGAACATGGCAAGGCTTTAATAACATACTTGGAATGTATATGTCCATTTCTAAATCGACTATTAAAGAGCAGATGAAAGCATCGAAAGAGATGATAACATGTCCCATTTGCCAAGGAACCGTGCTAAGCCATCATAAAAAGCTCAAATTTGGTGACACGGATATTCGTGACATTATTCTTCAGCCGCTTGATCAAGTTTTGAAAACAGTAGGGCAGTTACCGGAACTGGTAAAAATGAAAGCCATTGTTGGTGGCGACATGACTTTGACGGAAGATGTCTCCCTGTTGCCTAGGGAAACACAAGTCGCATTGAAAATGTTTGAATTGGAAATGGCAAGTTTTGTTGGTTATGAAACGGTATTACAAAATGCCTTGCCATTCTGGGATAGAATTGAAGGCAATATCGAAACCATCAGTATTAACAACCAGGTTACCATCTGCGATTTTGACAATATTACTGAGACGAGAGAAACCATTATAGATCAGTATTTCACAAATGGAAAATACAAAAAGCTAACATATGTTTATGAAGCATTTGGCTATAAAAAAATTGTTACCCACATTAATAAGATTAGAAAAAGTTATCCATGTCCATTCTGTAAAGGAAAAAAAGTCATTACAGAAGATAATCTTCATGATGGAGTATATAAATTAACGATTCCATGTGTGAGCTGTAATGAAAGCGGCTTTAATGATGAAGGACTTAAGGAAATCGTCGAAGGCATAGACGTGCAAACATGGCTAACGGGTACAGTAAGTGATGTTGTTACTGAAAGCTTAGATTTTGCACCTGTTGCAAATCTTCTAATTTTCAAGCGTATTCGTGAATTGAATAAACAAGAAATGATGGCGATTTACCAATACCTTGAGCAAAATAAGTAAATTTACGGAAGTTACTCTATTCCCGATTATTCACATCATCATTTCTAGTTCTTTTGTTCAACATGCGTATCAAGTAGAAACTCTATTTCTGAAGCAACATGGAAATAGAGTTTTTTCAATTCATTACTTCGTTCACTCCTTATGTTATAATTTTCTAAAATGTTTTAAAAGGGGAAGTTTATATGTTTACGTATCAGATTAATGAAAAGACAGTATTGAAGATGCTAGCTCCGCAAGACACAGAGTCCTTATTCAACTTAACAGATCAATCAAGGGAAAGGTTAAGAGAGTGGCTGCCATTCATTGATTATACGAAGACCTCTGCGGACACAGCGTCATTTATAACATCAACGATGAAACAATTTGGGGATAACAATGGATTTCAGGCAGGTATTTGGTATGAAGGGAAACTTGCCGGTGTCATTGGGTTTCATAAAATTGATTGGAACAATAAATCGACAAGTATTGGCTATTGGTTAGGTGAGGGGTTTGAAGGTTTGGGGTTAATGACTCAATCGGTTAAAGCCTTTGTTAACCATGCGATTGTTGACCTGGGCTTAAACCGTGTGGAGATCCGCGCGGCTGTAGAGAATAAAAAGAGTAGAGCAATCCCAGAGAGATTAGGTTTCACAGAGGAAGGCTGTATTCGTCAGGCTGAATGGTTGTATGATCATTATGTGGATCATGTTGTTTACGGAATGTTGACAGAGGATTGGAAAAGCGCATAGAGCTACTATATTGAGGGGGACTTTCGCATGACTATTGTACAAGCGACAATAAATGACTTAGATGTACTAACCGAACTTTTCGACTTGTATCGGCAATTTTATCAGCAACCATCTAATGTAGATGCCGCAAGGATATTCCTAAATGACAGATTGAGCAATGAAGAATCTGTTGTTTTTATAGCTTTTGATGGCAACAAGGCAATTGGATTTGTACAACTTTATCCATCATTTTCATCTGTCAGTATGCAGCGTACATGGGTGTTAAATGATTTGTATGTAAAAGAACAAGGGCGTGGCAAAGGATTCGGTGAGAAGTTAATGCGGGCGGCGCTTGATTTTGCAAAGCAAACGGATGCAAAAGGAGTGCTGCTTGAGACAGGGATAGAAAATATAGGGGCACAGAGACTGTATGAGAAAATTGGGTTTGTCAAAGAAACGAATTACTTTTATTTTTTTAGTATTAAATGAACAATAGTCACTTTTCTTTAATTCTGAATCAAAGCATGAAAAATGTAACGTAACCTTTATACATAATACCCGTCCAATCAACTAAAGGGGGATGCCATCTATGAAAAAGTACCTTATTTTGCTGTTGGTAGTCTGTTTGACCTTGGTTGGTTGTACTGCAAAGGATAATGTAAGTAAAGGTAAATTTGATCGAAAAGGGTTCATTACCGAAGTTGATGTGACTGGAAACCGTGTGTTGGTTGATGATCTAGACAATGGTCTTATTTGGCTGACTTTACCTAGTTTTGATGACATCACAAAGTATGATGTGAATCAAGAGGTTGTCGTATGGATAGGTGATGGCGTTAAAGAATCGTATCCAGCTCAAGCAACCGCACGAAATATTGAAATTCTACAATCAAAGAAGTTAGCATCTGATTCCTTCGACTATAGCAACCACGCATTTCCACCTCATTTAGCTGGAGTTATTGAAATAAATGGTACTTCTTATAAGATGGAGAAAGGCGGATTTAGGTGGACTAAAGGAAACCAAACAATAACGACAGACGCCGCCTCTCCAACGCAAATTGCAGAAAAGCTTGAACCTATTACCATAAAGGCAAATAGCGAAGCAATAGTTGTGATTGAGCAAAATCCTAGCCTTAGCGTTTATATATGGGATACTGAACAACGGACTACCGCGTCTGTAAAAGGTGGCCAAATCACATTGCCAGCGACCAGCGGCAATGTGATCTACGAAGTAGTGGCGAATTGGGCGAATGGAGAAGTTTCGTTTACATTTGTTGTAGACATTACCGAATGAATCCTCCAAATTTTTCAAAAGAAATCTTCTCAAGAAACATAAAGTAGTGGGGTTGATAGCTAGTCTTTCATTAAAAATGGGCAACAATATAAATTGTTGGTATGTTAGGATTCTAATATGGACTTTTTCTAGTGAAGACTATGCAGTTGCTTCATAGTGTAATAGAATAATAGCTAGTACATAGCAGAGATGAGGTGTCCTAATGAACAAATTAACGAAATCATCATCCGATAAGATTTTATTCGGGGTTTGTGGAGGTATGGCAGATTTTTTCAATTTACCATCGTTGATTGTTAGATTACTATTTGTTTTTGTACCTGGATCCATTGCTGTTTACTTAATATTTGCGTTATTGTTGCCTAAGCAATCACTTTAATAAGAATACAAAAAAGAGTAGTGCTAGAACTACTCTTTTTTGTATTCTTGTATTATTTGTTTTTTAATTATGTGGGCACTTGGTGAACTTTTATTTTCGAATTTAAAATACAATACCTTTGTGCAAGAGTAAGAACAATCCGTACGCCCATTCATAGTTACAGACCAATTTACACACCTCTTCTAGCCAATTACATGATGATTTCTTTTGCCAATAAACCAAGCACTAATCCTAGCAATATGGAAGCTAATGTACCCAATAAGAAGTATTCAGCCCAATTACGATCATCTAACTGTTTGAAACGTGCAATCGACTTTGCCGCAATAATGAATGCAATCGACGGATACGCACCTACAATCGTTAATGAAATCACTAGTAATCTTTCTACGTAGCCAATTAACCTTCCGCGTGATGGTAGGGGACTAGAATAGGTAAAGTAATGATATTGCTCAGTAAAATTACTTTCAATCTTAGACGGATGACTAGATTTTGCTTCTGTTAATTGATTATTAAGCATGAATTCTCCTTCGAAATTTGCAAATTCAGATGGCAGTGAGCCTACTAATAAGTTAATAATATGACCACTCACATTTGTAGCTAAAATAAACAGAATGACGATGAAAAGCAACGTGTTGACCACACCTAAACTGCTGAATCCATTCTCCTCACCAAACAATTGAAGTAAGCTGGTCACCATCTTCGGCACTGTCATGTGAAAGAAAAGAATGCAAGTGATGAGCAACATCAGAATATGTAATAGTTGATCTATTAAGAAAAACCACAACTTTTTTAGACTGCTCCTGTCTGTTGTTTTGATGGTGTCCAGGAGCTTTAATTTCAGTATATCAATTACTAGATGAGACACGACCATAAAGGCTAGGGGGAGTAAGAGATAGCTGAATATATCCGTAAAGTGATGAGAATACCCCCAGATGATTACGAGCGCTAGTCCAGTTGTAAGTAGATGGTGGAGAATATGCTTCTTTAAATTCTTCATCTTGTTTTTCACCATGGCATATGTTTGTAGCCAAAAGTCAGCTACTAAATGTGCAAGAAGTAGCAATAATACAATCACGGTTTCTCCCTCCACTTCTAATTAATTGAAAAATATTCATGAAGATGATTGCTCACAGTCCGCTTGATATTCTGTTGTAGTTGGTCGTTGATTACTTGTTGGATATACTTTCTTTCAGGTTGCAACGAATTCAGTACTTTTACAATATCATTAAATGCACTTGTAATCGATTCGCATTTTCCTTTTTTTAAATGGCTTGAAATAGTGGATGCAGACCGATCAAGATAATGACTTATTTTATTTTGTTGGTTGAGGACGAGAAACAAAGAACAGACAAGTGACTGAATAGCTGTTTGCTCTTTTATTTGATCATGTTGTAATTTTAAAATCATATTTAATAAGGTCTCAAATTGGCTTCTAAAGAGGTTATAGCCTTCAAAGGAGTTTTCATTTAAAAAATCAGCTATACCAAAATTGAATTGGTCCCTATTTTGCTCTTGGTGTTTTAGCATATCGTTGGCATATCTTGCTTGCTTCATGAAAGGATGAATCCAAGTCTCGATATTAAGCGCTTTGACGTCTTCATGAATGTCGCCAAACGAGAGGCCGAAATAGGGTTTATGATCATTGTATTTCCATATTTGACTAATGTAAAAGGCAAGTGTGTAAGCCGTTGCATAGCCACTACTGACGACCACAATCTCATCACCAGAACGATGAATGACCTGAGTCGTTGTGATATCTTTCGTCCAGACAGCTATCCTTTCTTCTAACTGATGAAGATACTTACTTAATTCACCGCCAATTTTTCCTTTGGAAGAATTGCTTACATCCATAATAAAAACAGAAACTGGGTAAGTCATATAATTCTCCTCTCAACTGATTTGTAGTAAATGACTGGTTAAATCACCCTGTCAATTCGACTATTTAAACGAATATAACATTAATTCGTCTATTTAGTCAAACTAGTGAGCGATTCTACTATATAGGCGAAATTAAACGGTGCTCATTGATCGAAAGATGACATAGGAACGTTAAGCTTTAAAGACAGTTATAAGATTGACTGTTCGAATCCTTCAAAAAGCAGGCCGGGATACGCATGGACTACCGGTTGAATTAGGCATTGAAAAGCAATTAAGCAAAGTGCAAAAGATGGGCAATGGCTATACAATCATTTTGTGGATATAGTTACGTATAGCTTGTTGAATAAATGACTGTTGTTTGTGTCAGGAAGGGAGCAAATGAGATTTGACAACAATAGGGCTAGTCAGACACGGGATTACAGAGTGGAATGAACTAGGCAAGGCGCAGGGAGTATCTGATATCCCTTTAAATAAAATAGGGAAGCAGCAGGCATTCGCATTGGCCAATAGACTTTCTTTAGAACAAGAATGGGATGTAATCATTACGAGTGACCTATCACGCGCCATTGAAACTGCGCAAATCGTTTCGACTACACTGCACTTGCCTATTAAATGAGTAATTCATTTCGCTTACTTTCTTGTACATCGGACGAATACTGTGTAGTATCCTTTATAAGGGATTTTGTAAAGGAAGGATGAGCTTAGTTGAAATTTATGAAGGTGTTGTTTGGAATCGTTGTTGTTATTGCTGTGCTAGGCTTTTCTGCTTACTATTTCGGACCTAAAATCATCGCTGATCAAGTGATGGAGCAAGTCGCCGTTGAGTTAAATGATAGTGGCCAACTTGAGAGTATTAAGCAAGAAATCAATAATGATCCGCAGCTGAAGGCATTTATTGAAGAAGGAAAAAATGTAGATAGCAGTACGCTACCGTTCCAAACGAAAGAACAGGCCGTAAGGGTATTGGTTAAAAAGTTCAATGTAAGTGAGTTGCAGGAGCTTCAATCGAAAGCTCAAAGTGGTTTAACAGCGGCCGAGAAGCAGCAGTTACTCTATGACATTGAAGGTAAGCTAACGGATGAGGAAATGTTGGCCTTGAAGGTGCTGGCTTACAAGGAGTTATCTCAGACTGAATAAACAGTAGGGCAGACCCAATTAGCTGGGTTTGTCCTACTGCTTTTTTTGTTTAAATACCGCATTTGAACATTTGTTCGTAAAAGTGGATTTGGATTTATGGAGTGACAATCCCTATTTGATTGCTAAAAGGGAGAAATAAAGACTTTTTGCTCGATAAATCGATAAAAAGAGGGGATATCCCATAATTAGAACAAATGTTCACACTGCTGTATTTGGTCATATTTTTAAAATTTTCTTTTGTTATTGAAGTCTACTATAAATTTAGGTTGATAAAATCACATCGGAGGTATATATTTAAAATACCAGAACTATAGTTCGTATTTTTGAAGTATCTTATTCCATCAATAAGAGGGGAGTAAAGACTATGCCAAGAAATCCAGGTGTAACAGATGAAACCATTATTCAGATGTACAAAAGCGGTATGCCTTATAAGGAAATGGAGCCCATCACCGGCATATCTGATCGAGCAATTCGTAATGTGCTACATAAGCACAAGATCCAGATGAATAGAGAGCAATACTCGGGTCAGCCAAGGAAAAATAAGGTGAATGAAGACTTTTTTAAAGTATGGACACATGAAATGGCCTGGGTACTCGGGTTATTCGTGACAGATGGACACGTCAACAAAAAGTATCATACCATTTACTTTTCCCAAAAAGACGAGCGCATCCTTAAATTGATTGCAAAGTATATGGAAGCAGACTATGTACTAGCGCCTACAGGTCCGACAAGGTCGACACCGCTTTTAATCGTTAATTCTAAGGAGATAAAAAAGGATCTTGCAGTATTGGGGATTGTCGCACAAAAATCATTAACCGTTCCGTTTCCAAATGTACCAGAAGTGTTTATGGCATCGTTTGTAAGGGGGGGAATTGATGGTGATGGTTGGGTACAAAAGACAGGTTATGTTATGAATGTTACATCAGGTAGTCAGAATTTCGCAGAAGGCCTATTGTCAGTATTTCAATCATGGCAATTGCATTCGGAAATTACAACTACGGTTAGTTCAGCAGGTAATCATATTTACCGCGTTTGGATAAAAGGAAAATATGAACTTCCTAAACTTGCGAAGATTATATATAATGATGTTGCAACTGATAGTTTTATTTTTGATAAAAGACAACGCATGTCACAACGCATGGTTGATTAAAAAGGAGCGATTTAATTATGTGGAAGCTTGTAGATGGTAGATTGATTCAAACAACAGATACGGCAAGGACCAACTTTGTTACTAATATCAGTCAATCAATATTGGAAGATCTTAGATTAATTGCAAAAGAAAACAACACGCATGTTAACTATTTAATTGAAAGCGGATTGCAGTCATTGTTGACTGAAAATCAAATCTCATACAATAAGGATGCTCGGCCAAAAGATCGAATGGCGTTCAATACTAGCTGCGATAGAGAATTACTTGATGAGGTAAAGCAGTTTGCCAAAACACATAGGTTATTTCTGAATGACGTGATTGAGTACAGCATTAGGTTCATAGATATTCAAGAAGTAAAGAAATCTAGTCATCGATACAGGATAGAGCTATGACTTTTCAAACTCACAGAACTACATGGTCATAATATAAATTATCAGAAGTTGCATATCGTTAAATAAGTATACTTGAAACAGTGAGATAAAATGATGTAGAAGGACATCAAAGTCCGGACGTTTTGGACACGAAAGTCCGAACTATTATGAAACAACGACAATTAACGAGAAATGGGTTGCGGATATTACATACATCCATACGCTGAAAAATGGTTGGTGCTACCTGGCCTCTATCCTTGATTTACATACCAAGAAAATTGTCGGTTATTCCTTTTCCAAGTCCATGACAACTGAACTAGTATTACAAGCATTAACGAACGCAATTGATGTGCAGCAGCCTGAAGAGGGTCTGATTCTGCATACTGATTTAGGCAGCCAATACACAAGTGAAGACTTTGAAAAAGCAGTAAAAGCCGCAAAAATTAAACACTCTTTCAGTCGAAAAGGCTGTCCTTATGACAACGCCTGCATCGAATCTTTCCATGCCACGTTAAAGAAGGAAGAGGTCTATCAAACAACCTATATAGACTTTGAAGCAGCACGATTCGCCCTCTTTCAATACATTGAATCATGGTACAACCGAAAACGGATTCATGGGGCAATTGACTACTTAACGCCGCAACAATTAGAGGATCAGTGCAGACAGGCAGCTGCTTGATCGGAGGAAGACATTAGGACTTCGATTCTACCTACACATTTTTCAGGAACGACATCCATGGGCTGTACTTCCTGTATCCAGCGAAAGCTGTCAAGTGCGGGCTTCCACTTGACTGGTTTCGCTGGATACAGGACCATCCATGAATGGATGCCGTTTCTGACAACGACTTAACATTTTTGTGTCCAGGATATTGACATAGATCCATGTTTTCGTTTCACGAAGTGTAAACTCATATTCAGAAGCCCCAAATTCTTTTACAAGTTCCACAAAAGCATTGGCTGCAAAAGTATAATGCTGTGTTGAAATACAAAAATGTTGCTTAGCTGGTTTTTCACTCATGTATTTTTCTTCAAGCATGTTAAACTGCTGTAATACCTGCCTAGCATAGCCTAGAAACTCAGCTCCTTCATTAGAAACAGTCACGCCTCTATTCGTTCTAATGAATATGGTAATTTTTATTTCCTTTTCTAATTCCTTAATCGCATTCGACAAACTTGGCTGGGAGATGAACAAACTCTTTGCTGCCTCATTCATGGATCCCTTACTAGCTACTTCCAATGCATATTTTAATTGTTGTAAAGTCAAATTGAACGCCACCTTTTCCAAGACCCGAATACTTCTTATATATGTCTTCCTAAAGTTGTTATCGGGAGAGGAAGCTTATTGTTTAATTTATCTATCAAGGGCGTAGATTCCATGAACTTCAAAAAGTAGTCTTAGCTATTTCAGCAAGGTCTTTCCTTATACTAGCTACCTTACTATTGAAATTACAATCGTTGCGATAAGTTTCAAATTTAACGCTTTATTTATCTTTCCGTTTGACGTTATTATCCATCCCTTCTTTCAATATCGAATTTCTTTACAACTCATACTTTGAACGATGTGACGAACTATGATTTGATGTATAATTTTAATAATTACAACAAGTTAACGCCTGTTAATCTAAAGAGAATATAAATTATGGGAGGATAATAAAATGGACTTTAACCAAGCTTTAGAACAGCATATACAAGCCATCGTTGAAAAGGATATTGTAAGTTTTGCGGACACTATTCATAAGACCCGTATCACACTAATTTTACCGAATGGGAAGCTTATTCAAAACCGAGAGGAATTTATTCAATTTAATGAAGACTGGTTTTCGGATCAGGATTGGACAATCACTTATGATGTCGTGAAATTACAGGAATCTAAAGAAATGTCGTTTGCGGTAATGCTCATTCATTACGATGATTTAGACGAGGAAGGCAAGCCTTACCACCAAGACTATTATCTGCACCTTGTGTTTGAAAAAGACAATGGCGAATGGCTTCTGACCTATGATCAAAATACTTTTATAAAGTAATACAAAAGTGATCTGCTCTAATAACCAATCACTCAGGAGGAATAACGATGACAAAAACAAATCAAAACATCGTTCCACATTTATGGTATGACAAGGAGGCGAAGGAAGCGGCGGCATTCTATGCATCCATTTTCCCGAACTCAAGAATTACGAATGTAACAACACTCCACGACACGCCATCAGGCGACGCCGATTTAGTCTCCTTTGAGTTATGGGGACAGAAGTTCATGGCAATCAGTGCAGGACCTTATTTCAAATTCAATCCGTCGGTGTCTTTCATGGTTAATTTTGATCCATCGCGAGAAAAAGATGCGAGTGACAAAATAAATGAGGTTTGGGATAAATTGTCCGAAGGTGGCGAAGTATTAATGCCACTTGATAAGTATCCGTTTAGTGAGAAATTTGGCTGGGTTCAAGATAAGTATGGTTTGTCTTGGCAGTTAATCCTTACAAATCCAGAAGGTGAAGAGCGGCCTGAGATAGTGCCCTCGCTACTGTTTGTCGGTGATAAATGCGGCAAAGCAGAAGAAGCGATTAATTTTTATTTATCCGTATTTAAAAACGCAGAGCAGGGTCTACTTGCCCGATACCCTCAAGGCATGGAACCTGACAAAGAGGGAACAGTCATGTTTACTGACTTCATGCTTGAGAACGAGTGGTTTGCTGCGATGGACAGTGCTCATAAGCATGATTTCCGTTTTAACGAGGCAGTCTCATTTATGGTCTATTGCGATACACAAGAAGAGATTGATGACTATTGGGACAAGCTGTCTGCAGTTCCCGAAGCTGAGCAATGTGGCTGGCTGAAAGATCAGTATGGGGTGTCTTGGCAAGTTGTACCAAGAGAAATGGACGAGATGATGGCAAGTAGTACACCGGAACAAATGTCACGTGTTAATGAGGCAATTCTTAAAATGAAGAAACTTGATCTTGCGGAGTTACAGAGAGCATATAAGCTATCTTAACCGATTGCACAGGGCGGTTATTTTGTTATATTGATGCCAAAAGCAATCATCGCAATTATGGTATAAATGACAGACTGTCGAAGTAGGTATTATATAGTGATTATTCAAGTGACGATTCGAGAAATGAGGAATTCTCGGTGATAGTATCTTCTTTTGAACTGTAAGAATCTATAATTCGTTCAATTTAGTACTTGAGTGAATTGGAAGATAGGTAAACGAGAACAGAATATTTGGAGACAAACATTTGTTACGTTTTGAGTGTCTAAAAACACTTATGGAATCATCATTGATTCCATAAGTGTTTTTTTTCGCCTATTTTAACTTGAATCAGCAAATACATTTGCTGATCCAAGTTAAGCCTCCGGCGGATGTTAGGGAGTTTGAGGGGAGTTAATTGTGCTGTGCACACTTCAAAATCCCAACGCAACTACGCCGAGGCGTAATTGATTTACTCACTTTGTTCCCCTTGGAAATAGATAACCTATTCCACATATTGATCTGATTGATGATTATAACTACATCTACATAGTCTTTTTCAGCGGCCTAACTTTAGCGGATTGCCATTTAATACTCATTTGAAAGTGCTTGCATTAGATAGAACTATGTGATATTTTAAACTTGTATAAAAAATAGACAAGTCCATCCGACTACAATTTAAAGGACTACTCATACAAGCAAGGCTACTAAAAAACACTTTATAGTAAACGAAATGGAGCCAAAATAGCCGACGTAGCTATCGTGTTATTCTCGCTTTCAGTTAGTCGTAAATCGGAAAGTAACACAAAGCACGAAATAAAAGGAGCAAGTAGCATGGAAAAATTTAAGCGCATACATTTAATTGTTATGGATTCAGTAGGTATTGGTGAAGCAAAGGATGCAGCTCAATTTGGTGATGTGGGCTCACATACCTTACAACATATTGCCGAACACATGAATGGTTTAAACGTACCCAACCTAGCAAAATTAGGTCTATCGAATATTGAAGAAATACTAGGAGTACCTGTGTCAGATAACCCTCTGGCCTATTACACAAAATTACAGGAAAAATCATTGGGGAAAGATACGATGACTGGCCACTGGGAAATCATGGGCTTACACATTGATAAACCATTTAATGTGTTTCCAAATGGATTTCCCGATCAATTAATTACACAAATTGAGGAAGTAACAGGGCGTAAAGTGGTAGCGAATAAGCCTGCAAGTGGAACCGATATTCTTGATGAATATGGGGAGCATCAAATGAACACAGGGGATTTGATTGTCTATACATCAGCAGATCCTGTTCTGCAAATTGCAGCTCATGAAGAAGTCATCCCGTTAGAAGAACTATATGATATTTGTCAAAAGGTTCGAGATATCACAAAAGATCCTGCCTATTTAATTGGTCGCATTATTGCGAGACCGTATATTGGTACGCCCGGGAACTTTACAAGAACGGCAAATCGTCATGACTATGCTTTAAAGCCTTTTGGGAAAACAGTAATGAATAGTCTACAGGATGGTGGATATGATGTAATTTCCATTGGGAAAATTAATGATATCTTTGATGGTGAGGGAGTTACAGAGGCCATTCGTACAAAAAGCAATATGGATGGTATGGACAAATTATTAGAAGTCATCAAAAAGGATTTTACAGGCTTAAGCTTCTTAAATTTAGTCGATTTTGATGCCTTATACGGACATCGTCGTGACCCAGAAGGTTATGGCAAAGCGTTAGAGGAATTTGATAAACGTTTAGATGAAGTATTGGATTCAATCCAGGAAGATGATTTATTAATTATTACGGCTGATCATGGCAATGATCCAACCTTTCCTGGTACAGACCATACACGCGAATTTATTCCCGTTTTGGCCTATTCAAAACAATTAAAGGGCTCTGGTAAATTACCTGAGAATGATACATTTGCTGATATTGGCGCAACCATAGCGGATAATTTCGCTGTGGAAATGCCTGAAAACGGTGATTCTTTCTTAAAACTACTAAAATAAAAGGTGACTGAATGAATAAAAATATATCAAATAAATTGAAAAGACCACTCTATGTAAATGTGTATGATGAGCTCCTTCTTCAATTTAAAAAAGGAAAATATCCCATAGGCAGTAGGCTTCCTTCAGAACCAGATTTAGCAAAAGAATTAGGGATTAGCCGGTCAACGTTAAGACAAGCTATGGCGCTTTTGCAGGATGATGGAATCGTAAGAAATGAACACGGGAAAGGGAACTTTTTGATCGATTCCTTTTTTAAACAACAAGAAACTGTTCCGTTGGACGGGTTAAGCAACCCGGTGCATAAATACCATATCAGTATATTTGATCAAGTAGAAATAAATTACGGACTGGAATCAGCAACTGAATATACGAACCAAGTTTTAAAAGAAGATGCGTCTGAAGTAGTCGCCTTAGAACGTTTGTATAGAAAAGGAAGCGATTTAATTGCCTACGCCTTTACCTTTATGTCGATGCAAACGGTGAAAAGTTTTTCCTTGAATTTAGATGATAAAGAACAGGTACTGGATTTTCTGGAGAACGCAGTGTATGTGAATGCGAATCATGGAGAAATTGAAATTAAACATACAAATACTGTTAATTTGTCCACCCAAAAAGAAAAGTTAATTGGGCGAAATGAATACTTTTTACTATTGGAAAGTATTTACGGCAATGCAGATTATCCATTAATGCACAATAAATTCTATATACCTCAACAGTTTGCAAAAATAAAATTAACTATTTCTAAATAGCTAATAGAAGACACAAAAAAACCATTTAATTTGAGAAAGAGGTCAAAGAGCTATGAGTCAACATCATTCTGATTTAATTCCAGAAAACGAAAGAATTGGACAACCTAAGCAGTTGTTTTGGATATGGTTTGCATTGAATATCGGTATAATGGGATTGGTTTACGGAGGGATTATTGTTAGTTATGGTCTCAACTTCGTTCAATCAGTCATAGCTGCATTCTTGGGAGCGGCATCGTTTGCATTGATCGGTTATCTTAGTTTGCCAGGGAAGTTAGGACATGCACCGACATTTGTGTTATCTCGAGCAGCTTTTGGATCAAAAGGTAACTTGATTCCTGCTGTACTTGCGTGGATCTGTTTGATTGGTTGGCTGAGTATCGGTAATGTTCCTACTGGTATTTTCTCCATTAATGCCATTGTTACTGCACTTGGATTTGAAGTAACAACGACGGTACAACTAATCGGGTTAATCGGTCTTGCGATTGCGATTATGGCATTGTCTCTTGTAAATCAAGAAACACTTGTAAAAGTACAAACAATATTTACCTATATTTTTGGTGCACTAACAGTAGTTGTCTTGGGTATTTTAGTTCCACAAACAGACTGGTCAGCACTTGTGAATATGCCAAATGGAGACTGGGTTGGAGGCGTATTACCTGCGATTTCTATCATTATCGCTGGTTCTGCACTTAGCTGGGCAATGGTTGCGAGTGATTACTCTAGCTACCAAAGTCCTCAATCTTCGAATAAATCGATTTTCGTGACAACAACACTTGCATCAGCTATACCACTATTTGTCATCATGTTCTTGGGTATTTTAATGAACGCGACGAATCCTGAACTAGTGAATGCAGCAGATCCAATTGCGGCATTAGCTTTACAAATGCCTAAATGGATGGTTATTCCATACTTTATTACAGCGTTGGGCGGAATCATTCCACCAGCAGTTATTTCACTTCGGTCCGGACGTAATGCGTTAGAAGCTACAAATATAAAAATTTCAGATCGTACATCGATTATTTTCCACGGCGCAATCATGGTATTGCTTCCGGCCTATGTGTTATTCATAAGCGGTGACTTCTTAGGTTCGTTCCAACTATTTTTAGGGATTGTAGGGATTGGTTTAGCCGCTTGGACAGCTGTATTCATAGCAGATTACGTTATTCTTCGCAAAAAGCAAGGGTATGATCCTGATATCATTTCAGGTAACAAAAATGTTTCTGTGAATAAAGGGAATGTAGCTATATGGTTTGTGAGTGTAATCATCGGGCTTCTTTTCACAACAAATGGAATCGTCCCTGCCCCGTTTGCGAAAGGAATTTTCGAAGGTAACAGCCTAGGAGTATTACTCACATTTGCAGTTGGTTTAGTTTTAAGCTGGATTTATTCATCAACACAATTGAAGAAGCATACAGACAATCAGTAGAAAATCAATGTAATCTATCAATTATTTGGAGGTAAGAAGTATCATGAGTATCCATTTAAATGCAAAAGAAGGTCAAATTTCTGAAAAAGTCTTGATGCCCGGAGATCCACTTCGTGCTAAATATATTGCTGATACTTTTTTAGAGAATGTTGAGTGTCATAACACAGTTCGCGGAATGTATGGGTATACTGGGACGTATAAAGGGGAAAAGATTTCTATCCAATCCTCTGGAATGGGTGTTCCTTCTATGAGTATTTATGCCACCGAACTCATTAAAGATTATGGTGTGAAAAATATTATTCGCGTTGGTACAATCGGAGCTATGAAGCGCGAAGTAAAAATCCGTGACATTGTCATGGCGATGGCAGCTACAAATGATTCCAAAATGCAAAACATCATTTTCCCACAAATGAATTATGCACCAAACGCAAGTTTTACTCTTCTAGAGAGAGCACATCGTTTATCTAAACAGAGCGACGATTTGACAGTTCATGTTGGGAACGTCTACACGGGCGATTCATTCTATGAAGACGACGATTCCATGATCCATAAGCTGGCTGATTACGGTGTGTTAGGTGTAGATATGGAGACATCAGCTCTTTATATACTTGGGGCTAAATACAACATCGACGTTTTAAGTATTATGACAGTGAGTGACCATGTGATTACAGGTGAAGAAACAACAGCAGAAGAACGCCAAACAACATTTAATGACATGATTACTGTAGCGTTAGAGACACTTATTAATGAATAATTGTCAGCGATAGAAAAAAGCCTTACCTATATTTAGAATGTACCCTATAAAGTAGCTACTTTATAGGGTATTTTAAATGTCAAAGCTAAACTAAACAAGTTTTATGTTAGAATATAGAGAGGATTATGAAAAAAGGGTAAAAAATAACGAATAGGGAAAAGGGGATTGAAAATGGAGGTAAAATTTCCAATCGGAAAGCTACAAGTTCCTGAAAAAAGTACAGTAGAAAATATTCAAGAATGGCTAAAGGAAATCGAAACATACACGATTCGATTAAGAGAAACGGTTGACGCATTAAGTGATGAGGAATTAAGCAGAACGTATCGTGAAGGTAGCTGGACAGTTCGTCAGCTTGTTCATCACATTGCCGATTCTCAGTTGAACATGTATCAACGTTTGAAGCTTGCTTTAACAGATGAGAATCCAACAGTACCAGCTTTTGATCAAGAAAAGTGGGCGATTCAACCGGATACAAAGCTTCCTGTAGAAAGTTCTATTAAAATGCTAGAGGGTATAAATGAGCGCATCGTATCTCTGGGAAATAGTTTAACTGAAGAGCAATTAGACCGAGCTTTTACCCACCAAGAAGCTGGTAAAATAACAGTTGCCACAAAAGTTGCAAAATTGGCTTGGCACGAAGAGCACCACTTGGCCCATATAAAAATTGCATTATCAAAATAAAGCAATAGAGAAAGTGCCACAGTCACTCAACCAATCGCGAAGGTTTGAACAAACACGTTTGTTTGAGTGACTGGCATTTTTAAATATCAATCCCAGAAATGATATAGGGAATGGCTGATTTGATAAATTCCTCTGGTGGTATCTGCTTACTATTTCTTTTCCATTCTACAGAAGCCCCGTAAATTCCCCAGCTTAATATAACAGCGGTAACTTTTAAAGCTGCGTCCTCTTCGATTTTATGTTGTTTTAACAGCATTTTATAAAAAATAATTTCGAGCTGTTCATGAATGATACGGGCAATGGTATCTTCGTATCCTCTATGACAACGATTGAATAATGATTTTTGGAAATTTGTGATGGCTAAGAAGATGCTAACTAATGCTTCTTCATTTAGTTCGTTATTTTGGTAGTAGTCACCATCCAAGCTATAACTAACAGTTATTTTATTACTGAATTCAGAGATTCCATAAACATGACTCCATTAGCATACAAAAGATATAAGATAAATAATCGATAGTGTGAATATAGTAGTGCGTTGATAGAACGAATCAAAAAATAAGCTGGATAGTTCGAGAATCCGAAAAAGATTCTTGAACTATCCAGCTTATTTAATTCACCCACAAGCTATTTTTATACCCGGACTATTTTTCATGTTCAGTATATAGTCGAATACGATCTAAGCTGTTTTTCCAGTTTGCTTTAATGGTATCGATTGCAAGATTTAAATCCTGCTTTTTAATGGCATCTATTATCTGCTGGTGTTCAGTATAGGATGTATACTTGGCATCCATCTGACTGAAATAATGTATCTCTATTCTTTGAATCCTTACTTTTAAACCTGAGAGTAACTTGAGTAACTCTACATTATTTGATAACTGAATAATTTTATCATGAAATTTGTTATCTGCCTCAAGTATTGCAAAAATTTCCCCTGTTTTAATGGCTTCATTAAAATTTTCATTGAGTTGCTCTAATTCTTCAATGTCATTTGAAGAAATAAGAGGAAGGGCCTGCTCCATAGCCAAACGTTCAAGTGTCCATACGATGGAATAGATACTTTTAGCCTCATTAGAATCAATTGGAGATACTAACGTCCACCTATTCGCTTTAGTCACCACAAGTCCATCATTTTCCAACCTAAGTAAAGCTTCTCGAATAGGAGTACGGCTAATTCCCAGCTGTTCAGACAAATCCTGATCTCGTAATTTTGTCCCAGGTTCGAGTTCTCCGATTATAATCCACTTTCGAAGTTTATTGTAAACCTCATCCTTCATAAATATTCGTTTTATTTTAGTTCCATTCTTCTCAGTAGTCAATTTTTAGCACCTCTCTACTAAAACGATTCTTTAATATGTAATATACCACAAATAGCTTTCAATTTATAAGCTTTAAGAAGAGTAGTGGAAAGGGAATACAGATCCTAGCAATAATTGATTAGTAGTGTTGGATGAAAAAATATATTGACTAGTATGTGTAGTGTGGTATATTACTAGTGAGAAGTCAGAATAAAGAATAAACAAAGAGTATACCAAGTTATCTTCACGATTGATGAAGTAGCGATTCGTTTGAAAGCGTATACATTCAAGTGTTGTCTTTATTTTCTTTTTTCAAATCAATATCTAAGCAATTCTAAAAAGGTAGAACCAGTTTTAGAATAGATAAAGTCAAGGAGGAATTTATTAATGGTAAAAGAAATAATCTCAACAGAAAATGCACCCGGAGCTATTGGGCCCTATTCCCAAGCAGTTAAAAAGGATACATTTATTTTTGTTTCAGGTCAACTCCCCGTAAATCCTCAAACTGATAAAATTTCAGAGGATATAAAAGAACAAACAACACAATCTTTAAATAATGTGAAAAAAGTATTGGAGGCTGCAGGAGCTTCTTTGAAGGATGTTGTAAAAACAACAGTATTTTTAACAGACCTATCTAACTTTTCCGTGGTTAATGAAATATATGGAGAGTTTTTTACAGGAGGTTATCCTGCAAGAAGTTGTGTAGAGGTATCTAAGTTGCCAAAAGATGCTGGTGTAGAAATAGAGGTCATCGCAATTTTAGAATAAAATATTTTATTAAGGGGATAAAAAAATGAGGAATTTAGCGGAAGTTGAATATATTACAAATGAAAATGCCAGGAAAATAGATACTGAGAAAGCATCTGTTGATTTTATGAATGGTGAAATAGCTAAAAAGGTAAGAAATTTTCATAAAAGCTTTCCAGAGTATCAAGTCACTCCACTTCACAGATTAGATAAATTGTCTAAACAATTGGGCGTTAGCGATATTTGGGTGAAAGATGAATCTTATAGATTTGGACTTAATGCTTTTAAAGTATTGGGTGGTTCATTTGCTATCGGTAAATATTTAGCAGAAAAATTAGGCGTTGATATTTCAGAGCTTTCTTTTGAAAAACTAAGAAGTAAAGAAGTAAAAGAGGAAATTGGAGAAATTACTTTTGTAACAGCCACTGATGGAAATCATGGTAGAGGAGTGGCTTGGGCTGCAAACCAACTAGGACAAAAATCAGTAGTCTACATGCCGAAAGGGTCTTCAGAAATAAGATTAAACAATATACGAAAAGAAGGATCAGAAGCTTCCATCACGGATCTTAACTATGACGATACAGTTCGGCTGGCAAGTCGGAAGGCTGAAGAGAATGGTTGGGTTTTGCTACAGGACACGGCTTGGGAGGGATATGAAGAGATTCCGGCTTGGATTATGCAGGGGTATGTAACTTTACTAGATGAAGCTATAGAACAGATTGCTGAATTTGGCGATGACAAACCGACGCATGTGTTTTTACAAGCGGGAGTTGGATCTTTTGCGGGTAGTATGCTTGGCTATCTAGCGGATAGATTCGGTGACGAACGTCCTCTTACAGTTATAGTCGAACCGGATAAAGCAGCATGCTTATACAAATCTATTTATGTAGGTGATGGAGAGCCGCATGCAGTAACGGGCGCTTTGGATACGATTATGGCAGGTTTAGCATGTGGGGAACCTAGTACATCCTCTTGGGGAATTTTAAAAGATTATGCTGAAGTCTTTGTTTCTTGTCCAGATTACATGGCTGCACGGGGGATGCGGATTCTGGCAAATCCATTAAGCAGTGACCCGCGTATTATTTCAGGCGAATCGGGTGCGGCAGTTGGTGTGGGACTAATTAGTCTATTGAGTGGAAATGAAGCACTTAATGATATGAAAAATGCATTGAATTTGAATCAAGATTCCAAAATCCTGGTCATCAGCACAGAAGGTGACACTGATCCGGAACATTATAGAGAAGTGGTATGGGACGGAGCGCATCCATCTGTATAAGTAAGAAGAGAAGTGCTTTGAATTTTTGAATTTAAGTAAATGATTATCATCAGAAACTCAAAAAAATATTTCACAAGGGAATGAAATGAATATGAGCAATGAAAATTTTAAAAAACAGCTTACTGAGTGGAGACGTTATCTCCATTCACACCCTGAAACAGCTTTTGAAGAAGAAAATACATCTCGATTTGTTGCAGAAAAATTGCTGGAGATGGGTTATGAAGTAGTTACTGGAATTGGAAAAACGGGAGTAGTTGGTTCGTTGAAGAACGGTGATGGTTTAGGAATTATTGGAATTCGTGCTGATATGGATGCCTTAAACATCCAGGAACAAACCAATCTACCATATGCTTCGAAATATCCAGGCAAGATGCACGCTTGCGGCCATGATGGACATGTTACTACCGCACTTGGTGCAGCGAAATTACTTGCTGATCGAAAAAGCTTTAACGGAACCGTTCGTTTCATTTTCCAACCTGCAGAGGAACATGGTGAAGGGGCACTTGCAATGCTAAAGGATGGGTTATTTGAGCGATTCCCAATCGATGAATTTTATGGACTACACAACATGCCAGGTTTACCAGAGGGGGAAATCCACTCCAAAGTTGGAGGGATTTGTGCAAGTGAGGATAACTTTGAAATTCGTATAAAAGGGAAGGGAGGACATGCCTCAGCTCCAAACATGGGGGTTGACGCATTGGTTACCGCTTCCCAAATCATACTGGCATTGCAAACCATTGTCTCAAGAAATATTGATCCGATTGACACCGCGGTAGTTTCTTGCACTGAAATCCATACTGACGGCATTGTGAATGTCATACCGACTAATGTCGTCATAACTGGTGACTGTAGAAGTTACAAACCAGAAGTCTCAGCTCTTATTAAAGAGAGAATGCAAGCCATTTGTGAAAATATTTGTGAAGCTAACGGGGCAACATGCGAATTTACCTATAGAAACTCCTTTTCACCAACGGTTAACTGGGAAGATTGCCATCAGACAGCCGTGCAAGCAGCTACAAATGTACTCGGGAAAGAAAATATTGTTGCTAATGCACAACCGATGATGGGTTCAGAGGATTTTGGGCATTTTATTGATAAAGTTCCGGGATGCTATGTCTTCCTAGGTGGTAAGCGTGAAGGAGAAGAAGTCTATCCTCTCCACCATGCTAAGTTTGATTATAAAGATGAAAACTTAGTTCGGGGTGCTGAATTTTTCGCTGAAATCATTCGCTTGAAATTACCAATTTGAGGTATTGGTATACAACGAATGAAAGGGGTTGCAAATCATTACTCTATCATGTAACCCTCCTGCATTCCTTGAAAATTTATCGTATTACTTATCCGGATTATGAAACGATAAGAAATAGACTTGGGGAAGGGTTCAAATATTAATCAATATATTGGGGAGTGTAGAACCTACACATCAAGATTCAGTATTATTTCAGTATCCCAAGTGTATGAGAGAAGTATTGTTACTAAACTTTATGATAATGACAAGTGATGCACCAAGTGTACAACGTTGCATCTTCATTTAATTCTGTGTCCTATAAGATAGCAAATAGAAGGGGTTGTAATTATGCAAATAATCTATACTATAACTGATTGGCTATGGGCAAATGTAATCGGATACACTTTACTAGGTGTTGGTTTATACTTCACTATTAAACTAGGGTTCCCTCAGATTAAACATTTTATTCGGGCTTTTAGTACCATGAAAAAGAGTTTAAAAGGTGACGAAGGAGGACTATCTGGATTTGGTACTTTAATGGCCGCTCTTGGTGGTCAATTAGGTACAGGAAGTCTTGTGGGTGTGAGTAGCGCATTGTTTATCGGCGGTCCGGGAGCTATTTTTTGGATGTGGATGACTGCGTTGTTTGGTATGATTGTAAGTTTTAATGAAACCGTTCTAGGGCAAGCCTTTCGGGTTAAAGATAAAGATGGAAATTACGAAGGTGGACCGGCTTATTACATTGAAAAAGGCTTGAGAAATAAGCCATTGGCTATTCTAATTTCACTTCTTTATGTGTTTGGTATTGGTATTGCAATCGCATCTATTCAGACGAATTCAATTGCAAACGCTTTTACGGGTGTCGTCGATATTAATCCAATTATACCAGGAATAATTGTTGTGATTTTGGCATTTTTAGTAACCATTGGGGGAATGAAGAGGTTAGTAAATGTATCGACTTTTATTGTCCCTTTCATGGTATTTGTTTACTTTTCGGTTGTACTTTATATAGTGATGATTAACTTTACTTATATCCCGACTATTTTTGGTGCTATCTTTGAAAGCGCATTTACAGGGAAGTCAGCAGTCGGTGGAGTAGTCGGGTGGACTGTTGCAGAGGCGTTTAGAAGCGGTGTTGCTAGGGGAATGTTTTCTAATGATGCAGGGAATGGTGCCGCTGCAATGATGCATGCTTCTGCTGATGTTAAACATCCAGTCGACCAAGGATTTTTAGCGATGATTGGTACTTTTATCACCACCATTATTATTTGTACAGCTACCGCATTGGCAATTTTGATGACGGGATCATTAGAATCAGGTCAGGATGGTATATTATTATTGCAAACTGCTTTTGGTTCCGTTTTAGGAAATTTAGGTAGTTGGATTGTATTTTTTGCGATGTTTTTATTCGGATTTACGACACTATTAGCAGATATGCGTTATGGCGAATCCAATTTAACTTATATTTTTAGAGATAAGAAGAAGTATCCTATTTTATCATACAGAGTCGTACTAGCTGTTATCCTTGTTATAGCAAGTACTGTAGAATTGAATGTCATCTGGGCGGCTGTAGATCTAATTATAGGAATCATTGTATTTGTTAACGTTATATCTTTAGTGCTTCTTTTTAAATATGTTAAATATATTTATCGACATTATTTTAGACAAATTGAAAAAGGCAACGATAATCCTAGGTGGAACTATGATTTAGATATCACCAAAATAAACTTATCAGATGTAGACGAGCCTCATTATAAAGAGGAAACCGAAAAAATTAGCTGAGATTTAACCTATTGATAAAGTAAGCATCAAATAGCTCATATATGGTATTTGATGCTTACTTTTATTTTCAATATTCATTCAGGTAATGCCTAAACGCTGGATCTATGTCAATATCCTGGA
>NZ_JAWLIR010000042.1:0-1800 GCF_033485195.1 Sporosarcina beigongshangi | reverse complement strand
TGCTGTTCAGTTTTCAAGGTTCACTTGGTATAAATCGCTGTCGTTTTTTGTCGTTCTCGTCGACTGCTTAATTAATATACCACCCTTAAAAATCAAAGTCAATAGTTTTGTAAAGTTTTTATTAATCTTTGTTAAGCCTTTATTAAAAAACGGCCCCCTTATCACTTAAGGGAACCGTTTCTACTATAATAAGTGTGCTTTATTTAATAAAGATAAAATACAATACAAAAATGACCCATAGGCCGTACATAATAGGATGAATTTCTTTCTTCCGTCCACTCAAAATCATCGTGATTGGATAGAAAATGAAACCAATCGCTATCCCTGTTGCGATGCTGTACGTAAGTGGCATTGCGATAATTGTAAAGAAAGCAGGGACTGCAATTTCAAACTTTGTCCATTCAATATTACCCAACGTTGCTACCATCAGCACTCCAACAATAATTAACGCAGGGGCAGTCACTTCAGAAGTGATGACAAACAATAATGGTGAAAAGAACAAAGCAAGTAAGAATAGTATACCCGTCACAATGGAAGCAAACCCTGTTCTTGCACCTGCAGCGACTCCCGCTGATGATTCAATGTAAGAAGTTGTTGTCGACGTTCCAAAAACTGAACCTGTTACAGTTGCCAATGAATCTGCAAGAAGCGCTTTACCAGCCCGCGGTAACTTATCATCTTTCATCAGTCCTGCCTGATTAGCAACCGCCACGAGTGTACCCGCGGTATCAAAGAAGTCTACGAATAAGAACGTAATGACAATGACAAGAAATTGTGTTGTAAACAAGGAAGCCGGATCCGCATCGAATGCAGCTCCGAATGTAGGCGCTACACTTGGTACTTTATCGACAATTTTTTCAGGTAGGTTAATCAAACCAACAACCATTCCTACAATAGTAGTTGCGATCATACCGTAAAAAATTGCACCATTAATTTTCCGCACCATCATAGCCACTGTTATGACAAGACCAAAAATAGCAAGTAAAGTCGGACCTCGGGAAAGATCTCCTAGCGTAACGAGTGTATTTGGATCAGCAACAATAATTTTTGCATTTTGAAGTCCGAGGAATGTGATAAATAATCCAATCCCAGCTCCCACTGCAAATTTAAGTTGCGTAGGGATTGCATTAATAATAATTTCACGTAAGCCGGTAAGTGATAAGACAATAAAAATAAGACCAGAAAATAACACACCTGTCAATGCTGTTTGCCATGGAATACCCATTCCCAATACAACGGAAAAGGCGAAAAACGCATTCAATCCCATACCTGGCGCTAACCCAATTGGATACCTTGCAATAAGACCCATAAATAGTGAACCTACAGCTGCTGCAAGCGCAGTTGCTACGAATACTGCACCTTTGTCCATACGCATTGCGTCCGGTAAATCCGGTACAGCATCAAGAGACAGCATTAGTGGGTTGACGACAAGGATGTATGCCATCGCTAAAAACGTAGTCAGTCCCCCGATAATTTCTCTACGGTAATTCGTACCTAACTTGTCAAACTCAAAATACTTTTTCATTATAACCATCCTTTAAATAAATTTTTCAAATAAAAAAAGAAGTATACGCTGTTACACCGTATACTTCCCATAACAAAACCAAACAGAAGGGATATCCCCTCTATCTAGAATCGTAGTCGAAACATTTAAGGTGTCTCGGTAGAAACTTCTGGGCCATATCCCCAGCTTTATACGATAACTTCTATTTTATTCAGCAAAAGACTCCCACTTCCATAGGTGGAGAGATTAACGTGATTTTGTTCCTTGCTCAAGGAGTATTCAAACACCCGCTGAAC
>NZ_JAWLIR010000041.1:0-47617 GCF_033485195.1 Sporosarcina beigongshangi | reverse complement strand
TGTCTCGGTAGAAACTTCTGGGCCATATCCCCAGCTTTATACGATAACTTCTATTTTATTCAGCAAAAGACTCCCACTTCCATAGGTGGAGAGATTAACGTGATTTTGTTCCTTGCTCAAGGAGTATTCAAACACCCGCTGAACAAAATAGAGCCTCCGGCGGATGTCACGGATTTTGAAAGGTGTCAATCGAGCTTGCTCGATTCAAAATTCGGACGCAATTACGCCGAGGCGTAATTGATTTTATTCCCACTCAATAGTGCCGCCCGGTTTCGGAGACAAGTCATAGCACACGCGATTAATATTTTTCACTTCATTAATAATCCGATCAGTGATTTTCAGAAGGATTGGCCATTCGATTTGTTCTATCGTTGCTGTCAACGCATCTACAGTGTTTACTGCACGAATAATGACTGGATATTCATATGTCCGCTCATTGTTTCGTACACCGACAGATTTGAAGTCAGGCACAACTGTGAAGTACTGCCAAACCTTTTGGTCTAATCCCGCGAGTGCAAATTCTTCACGTAAAATAGCATCTGATTCGCGTACTGCTTCCAGGCGATCAGGCTCAATTTCACCTAAAACACGCACACCTAGACCTGGTCCTGGGAATGGTTGGCGATATACCATATCATGCGGAAGACCTAACTCAACACCACATGCACGTACTTCATCTTTGAATAATTGGAATAACGGTTCCACTAATTCAAATTGCAAATCTTCTGGAAGTCCTCCAACGTTATGGTGAGATTTAACGACTTTATGCGTTTTCGTGCCGGATTCTACAATATCCGGATAGATTGTTCCTTGTGCCAAGAAGTCGATTCCTTCAAATTTACGCGCTTCTTCTTCAAATACACGAATAAACTCATTGCCGATAATTTTACGTTTCTCTTCTGACTCGCCTACCCCTTTTAGTTTACCTAAGAAACGCTCGCTTGCATCCACGTAAACAAGGTTTTCCTCCAAGTCTTTTTCGAACATTTGAATAACGCCCTCAGACTCGTTTTTACGCATTAAACCGTGATTTACGTGCACACAAACTAATTGCTTACCAATTGCCTTAATTAATAATGCCGCAACAACAGACGAATCTACTCCGCCTGAAAGTGCCAACAATACTTTCTTATCGCCTACCTGTTTCCGGATTAAAGCAACTTGGTCATCAATGAAATTTTTCATATTCCAGTTCGCTTCCGCCTTACATATATGGAACACGAAGTCTTTTAACAATGCTTTTGTTTCTTCTTCACTTGGCCATTGCTCGAGCACTTTCAATGCTTTTGTTGATGGGTGGTTTACGCTAATGACCGGAATATTTAGAGCGTAAATTTCATCTAATACATCAATCGCTTCTCCATCAATGACATTATTTTTACCGCCATTTACAATAATTCCTTTTACCGTTTTTAACTGTTCAATATTTTGAGATGTAATATCATGAGGATGAATCTCGCTATACACACCTAGTTCACGAATCCAACGGGCAATTGTCGTATTCTCACTACTACCTAAATCCAACACTAAGATATTGTCCTGCTTCAAGTTGATACAACCTCCTCTTAATCCAACTATTCTACACCTTTTCGGCTGTTTCAACAATTACTTTTTTTCTTCATCGGTAACCAAATTAAATCCTGAATATTTTATCTCTTACGACTATACCTCAAAATCACCCCGAAGTCCTTTTGATTAAATCTTCCCACATTTCCTTCAAACTTACCCACTCATGATTGGTTGTATTTCCACCATACAAACCTTTTTCATAAGCAGTCGTCAGTTTCCTCATTGTATCCCCACCAAAGTAGTCGTCCACAATCATTGCATAATCGGATAAAGTCATACCACTGGCACGCTTCAGTCCAAGACGATCAAGTTGTTTCAACAAACTTGTATACTGCTTACTGAATGTTTCCCAATCTTCTTTTCCAGAGCGACTTGCAAAAACTAGTATACGTGGCAGCCATTTTACTCGCATGGCAAATATTCGCCAAGCAACAAATACTAGCACAGCTGTACTAACTGCTAATACCCATTTGTTATCTTTCACCCACGTTACAATAGAATCTACGTACTTTGTAAATGCAGCATTTCCATTCTCTTTTGCAGGTTTTTTCACCTGCTCAGACTTCGGTCGTTCGGGCTCTTTCACTTCCGGATATTCTGGATTCGCTAAATCTAGCTCCAAATCATAATCGACATCCGCTAGGCCACCAAAGCCAATGGTCGGCTCAAATGGCATCCAACCAACTCCAGGCATGTACGCCTCCACCCACGAATGTGCTTCATTATTCGTAATCTTAAAAACTCGTTCTCCGCTTTCATTTAGTACAGATTCCCCCGGCGCAAAGCCTTTTACCCAACGCGCGGGGATATCAAGAGCGCGTAGCATGACAACCATTGATGTTGAGAAGTTATCACAGTAGCCACTTTTCGTATCGAAGAGGAACTGATCTACATAATCATCTTCGGCTTTTGGTACTGCTACATTTTGCTGTGTATACACAAACCCGTTTCTCTTGAAGTAACTTTCAATCGCCTTTGTCTTTTCATAAACATTATCAATAGGCGCTGTGATTTCCTCCGCCAAATCCCTTACCCGCTGCGGAAGCTGCTCGGGGAGCTGCAAGTACGGTGTGAAATCCTCTGGTTCAGTAGCATAATCAGACATTTCTGCAGCCCTTAACGCCGATAAACTATAAGACGGCTCTTTGAACTCCATTTCATATGTCTCAAGTGAGTCTTCATTCCCCAAAAGTGTCGTACTATACTTCCCTGACGTGTCCGAATGAAGGAAATTCACATCACCCGTCGCATATGCTTTCTTCAACCCATACGGATATATAATGAACGGAAATCGTTCTGACATTTGAAGTTCTGCAAGTAGCAATGGTTTATCTGATATTTCAAGTTCAGGTTCCCCTAGTTCCTCCCCCGGCATATAAGCCATCTGAGTACTGTCTGTAGCTGTTTGCTCCCAACCTTTTGATGTATACGTATCCTTCGTTTCGATTTTCCAATATTGCTTACTGGCTACTTTCGCTTCAAAAACGACCGTATCATCTTGAACAAATGACCCGCCGAGCCTTGAATCATCCGTATCATAACCACTTTTTGAAACTACCGAACCACCTCCTACCCCAGTTCCTTGAACAACCGACTTAATATAAGGGATAGGATCTGGCCAAATCGGTTCCTGCTTCGGCAATACATTAGCCAAAGCACCACTCACCGCTACCGTAAAAAGAAGCGGAAGCGAGAAGACAATGATGGCACCAGGCGTAATAGATTCTTTATACAATTCCAGCTGTTTGGAAATGTAAAGCAGACCGAGTAACAATAAACCTACTACCATAATTCTAATAATCGACCCATCCGCGGAATAAGGACTATACGTATCAATTGAAGCGATAAACACAACCGTCATTATGTAAAAAAGTAAAATACTTTTTCTCACTTCAATCCAGTGACGAATCAGATAGGTCGTCATCCATAATAAAAAGAAAAACAAAGCAGTTTTGAACGGATTCGTAATCGCATCCCAATCAGCACTGAAGATAATCGGAACATTCGACAGAAAATCTGAGAGTATGTACCACACCGTATCCTTTGAAAATAGAAGCTTATCCAAATAGACATAGTGAACGACCCACACGATATAGATTACTTTAACCGGTACAGCAATCCACCACTTCACACGCACTAATGCCAATAAAAAAGACAGAACAACAAAAAGCAAGAATATTTCCAAGTAATCCGTATCCGTCAATTCCATTACCGGCATAAGCCATTCTCTTAAAAGAACAAAGCTAAGTATATAAAGAAAAACTAAAAATCGTCTGTCCATTCGCTGTCCTGTCATTGGCCTGCCACCTCTTGAAAAGCTTCTTTAAACCGCTCTCTCCCAAGCACATGGACAAGAACTCCCTTTGATCTCGCTAATCGAATGTCATTCTCCATCCCTCGGTCAATCGGTTCATTCTCTTTCACCACTACAAAACACATGATTGAACGTGCGTTTTTAGCATTGCGCAACACGGACTGCATAAAGGGCCAATCTGGCTTTCCTGTAATGAGTACAATGCCGCCTCCATGCTGAAATTCCGTACTAAAATCTACTAATGGCGCAGTCTTTTCTTCATCCGTTGGTTTTATTTTCGCAAGGTGAATAAGCGCCTGATGGAGTTGCTCTTCAGAATGAATAAATGGAAATAAGGAAGATTCAAGCCCAGTCGTCATCAACGCTAGTTCCGCTTGATGATTCGAGGCTTCCTTCAATATAGAAGCAGCCAACTCTACTTGCGCCTCAAATGCCGTGGACGTTCTCCCATCTAATAGGAGCAGTACTTCTTGTGAACGCCTATCCTCAAATTCTTTCGTCATCAACGTCTGCGTTCGTGCAAACGACTTCCAGTGAATCCACGTTACTCGATCGCCCGGCTGATAGCCCCGAACGCCCGTCGCCATTGTCGTATCCTTGACAATGTTCAATAATGAAGCTAGCGTCCCACGGTCATATTGTGTATCGAATGGAACATAATTCAAATCTATCATTTTCGGAAACACTAAAATGGTATCTCTCGCCGCAATCATTTTCGTTTTCCGTAGCCAGCCGAAAAAATCCGACACTTCAATGACTACTCCCTGTAGAACATGCTCTCCCCTTGGCATTTGTTCAATTTCATATTGCCACTTCATCTCTTTGCGAAATCCAAAAAGAAACATTTTTTTTCGTTGCTCTCCTGCCAATAAAGCCGTTTCATCCTCTTCCCATCTTTCCTTTACAACCGTATACAATAATGGAAATCGACTCTTACGCCTTACCGTTAATGACACTTGACATTTACCGCCATTTTGAATATTCATCGTGTCAATCGATCGCTTTACTGTAACCTCTGAAAGTGGGTAGAAAAATAGCAATGTGGAATACACAACAAAAGGCAATAGACTATAAAAAATCGTCCAACTAACCTGGCCCCCTTGAAACATAGCGAAAACAAATGTCACCACTAAGACACCTACCACAAAAAGGAAGCGCCCGGAAATATCTAGCATCTTTCTGGCTTTTATCATTTGATTCCAACCTTATTGACCGGTACGCGCACCTTTGTCAATATTCGATCCACAATCTCTTTCGTGGAAATCCCTTCATATTTTGCTTCGGGACGCAGTATCATACGGTGACCAAAAACGAATGGTGAAAGGTATTGCACATCATCTGGCGTCACATACGCTCGACCTTTCATCAACGCAAAAGCCTGACACGCTTTCATCAATGCCAATGACCCCCGCGGACTCACACCTAAATAAACATAAGGATGGTTACGCGTTTGCGAAGCACAGTCCACAATATATGATTTAATCGTTTCATCGACCGTTACCGTTGTGGCCGCCTTTTGCAACTCTTTCAAATCGTCCAGCGAAATAACTGTTTCTAACTTGTCTAGCGGCACAGACTTTTCAGCTCGGCTTAGTATTTCCGACTCTTCCAACTTCGTCGGATAGCCCATTTTTAATTTGAATAAGAATCGGTCCAATTGTGCTTCTGGCAATGGATATGTTCCCTCATACTCAATTGGATTTTGTGTTGCCATAACGAAAAATGGTTGAGGTATCCTCATCGTTTCTCCGTCAATCGTCACGGAGGATTCTTCCATTCCTTCCAGCAATGCAGATTGTGTCTTCGGCGATGTTCGATTAATTTCGTCCGCGAGAACAATATTGCCCATAATCGGACCCGGCCTAAATTCAAACTCCATCTCTTTTGGATTGTAAATAGAAACACCAAGAACATCAGAGGGTAGCAAGTCCGGCGTAAACTGAATCCGTTTAAAATCGGCACCTATCGACCTTGCCAACGCCTTAACCATCATCGTTTTACCAACACCGGGCACATCCTCGAGCAGGACATGTCCACCCGCAAGAAGCGCCGTAACACTCAACTCTGCAATATCCCGTTTTCCAATCATCACTTGTTCAATATTCGTCAGAACTTTTTCAATCATTCCTTTATATATCATCCCAAATCCCCCAATTGGATACAATAATCACCTTATCTAAATATTAACAAAATATAATTTAATAATACAGGATAACCCTTTCTCACACAACTTAAGCCCATCAATCACATTTTTACTCTTGCTGGAAGTAAAGAACTTCTACAAAATTTGTGACATCCTCCGGAGGATTAATTTGCTTCAGCAAATTAAAAGGACCCCTATAATAGGAGTCCTTCAAATATCATTTCCAAAAATCATCAAAAATCGTGATTGGCATATGTCGTTTATGTTGGGAGCGTAAAAAATAATTCTCCAGTTTTTCTCGGGGCTCAGTCGGAATTTCTTTCCCCTCGAGATAATCGTCAATTTGATCATACGTAATCCCCAAGGCAACTTCGTCCGGCAATGCCGGCTTGTCCCCTTCCAAATCTGCAGTTGGTACTTTCGAATAGAGATGGGCCGGACAATCGAGTTCACTGAGCAACTGTTTGCCTTGCCGCTTGTTCAACCTAGCAATCGGCATTAGATCAGCGCCACCGTCTCCAAATTTTGTATAGAATCCAGTAATCGCCTCCGCCGCATGATCCGTCCCAAGCACCACACAATTATGCATCGCAGCAACAGAATATTGGGCCTTCATCCGTTCTCGCGCTTTTTCGTTGCCCTTGGAGTAATCCGTCAGCTTCACACCAGCGGCCATCAGTGTACGCTCACTTGCATCAACAGCCTCTTTTATATTTACCGTATATACCAACGATGGTCCGATAAAATCGAGGGCATCCTGACAATCATCCTCGTCAAATTGAACCCCGTAAGGCAAGCGAATCGCAATGAATTTATAGTGATTCGCCCCCACCTCATCGTTCAGCTCATCGACAGCTAGCTGTGCTAACTTTCCGACCAACGTTGAATCCTGTCCACCTGAAATCCCTAACACGAAGCCATTTAAAAACGAATTTTTTCTGGCATAAGCTTTCAGAAAGTCTACAGACTTACGAATTTCTTCCTGAGGATTAATGACAGGCTGTACCTTCAGCTCGGCAATAATCTTTTGTTGTAGCATTACCACTGTCCTCCCCCCCTTTTATATAACTACGTACCCTTCTCTACATCCAGCAAGCCACTAATGAGAAAGAGAAATTAATTTCACTTCTAACAGAGTGTGAAATTACTGCTGTTTGAAGTTAAAATCCTCTACCATTTCCTGAACTTCCTGGATATTACGCATTTTGTTATCCCAGCATTTCTGGCTTAAATCGACAGGGTACTCTTCTGGATTCAATGAGCGTTTATATTCATCCCATAATAAATTCAAATTCTCTTTCGCATAGTCACGCATTTGCAACAGCGGTGGGTTTTCGTAAATGATATTACCATTTTCAACAACCTTCTGATGCAAATTTTTCGCTTCAAAATTCGTTACAAATTTCGAGATAAAGGTATGAACGGGATGGAACATTTTAAGACGCTTCTCAGACTCAGGGTCTTCATCGTACATCGTAATGTAGTCCCCTTCAGCCTTACCATTTTCCAAGTCAATGATGCGGTACAATTTTTTCCGTCCTGGCGTTGTCACTTTTTCTGTTGTCGAAGAAATTTTAATCGTATCGGTCATTTCACCAAGTGCATTTTCAATGGAAACAATTTTATACACAGCCCCAAGTGCCGGCTGGTCGTAAGCTGTGATTAGTTTCGTGCCGATTCCCCAAACATCTACCCTTGCTCCCTGCGCTTTCAAGTTCAAAATTGTATACTCATCTAAATCATTAGAAACGACTACTTTCGCCTCCGTAAATCCTGCTTCATCCAGCATACGCCGTGCTTCTTTCGATAAAAATGAAATATCTCCGCTATCAAGACGCACACCGATAAAATTGATTTTGTCACCTAATTCTTTCGCCACTTGAATCGCGGTTGGTATACCAATCTTCAGCGTATTATAAGTGTCTACAAGGAAAACACAGTCCTTATGGCGCTTCGCGTAGGAATGAAATGCCTCATATTCACTTTTATAGGCTTGCACCATCGAATGGGCATGTGTCCCAGACACCGGAATATCAAATCTTTTCCCAGCACGAACATTACTAGTCGCTTCAATGCCTCCAATAACGGATGCGCGGGCACCCCAAATCGCCGCATCCATTTCATGCGCACGACGTGTCCCAAATTCCATAACGACTTCGTCTTTCACAACTTGTTTAATACGACTTGCTTTCGTCGCAATTAGCGTTTGATAATTGACGATATTCAAAATTGCCGTCTCAATCAGCTGTGCTTCAATAAGAGGTGCTTCAATTCGAATGATTGGCTCATTGGCAAAAACCAACTCACCTTCCACCATCGAATAGACATCGCCAGTGAAACGCACATCCTTCAAATAGTTAATAAAGTCATTCTCATAACCAAGGTCATCCTTTAAATAAGCCAAATCACTTTCACTGAATCGAAGATTGCGTAAATAATCGAGAACCTTTTCAAGTCCCGCAAATACCGCATACCCATTGCCGAATGGCAGGCTTCTGAAAAATAACTCAAACACTGATTTCCGATCATGGATCCCATCTGCCCAATACGATTCTGCCATATTGATTTGATAAAGATCCGTATGTAAAGCTAAGCTATCATCTGCATATTTCGAACTCACATGATCTCCTTCTTCCGATTACTTTAGGTACCAATAGTATACACCATTTACCCCAATTTCGATGTCATCTAACATAAAACGATCTTTCACAACAATTTCTTTGACCATAAAAACAGGAGCAATCTCCAATTACGAGATTACTCCTGTCAAAATCCGCTCTACTACTTATTCGTATTCTTCCATGGTGTTCCTAGTTTCGGTAGTGCAAAACGGTCAAGTCCATACCAGCCTGCTACTTTCCATGCGAGCACCAACCAAGTTGCCAAGATGAATAGAATCGGATTTGTACTTAATGTCCCGGCTAGCAAGAAGCTGACGTTCATTAATGCACCGAAAAACGCTGCAATTCCTGTTAATAGACCAAATATCAACCCTAGGCCAACTAATAATTCGCCGTATGCTACTACGAATCCGAATAGTTTAGCATTTGGTAATACGGCATTTTCCAAAAATGTCGCAAACCAACCTGATACGTCTCCACCCTCCTGAGACTTCGCAATAGCACCTGAAACAAATCCATTAATAGCTGCTCCGGCATTTTCACCAGTCCAAGCATCGCTCGTTACTTTGCCCCAACCAGCCGTCAACCATGCATAACCGACATAAAGTCTTATAAATAACCAAATAACTGCTGAACGCGTGTCACTAAATAAAAAACTAGAAAGCGGGTTTTCCGGGATGATAATTGTGCTTTTCTTCAACATAGTATCACTCCTTCTCTTTCTTATATTATACAATAATATTAGTCGATTTCCCATATGTTCACAGTAATGTCTTATTGTTTAGTCCATGCTCATACATATAGAAGACACACTTCTTTAACGTAAATTATAGGTAAATGCTTTTCTAATCGTTATATACATATTTAAATGGGTAGTCTATCTTTAAAAAGATGGATAACGAGTGAAGTTCACACTTGTAAAATCTACTCTATAAGCTGATACTATTATTAGACGTATCACGACAAAATCTTCACACAAAATAATTAATGAGGGGTATTATTAAAATATGGAAGTGATAACTGATTTCTTTAAGAATAAAAGTGTAAAACGGGTCATTATTTTTGCTTTAATTATTTTCATTCTATTTAGCGTAAGAAGTATGATGAATCTCATCTTACTTACATTTATTTTTTCATTTTTAATGAATCGACTTGTTGAATTCACAGTCAAACGAGTTCGATTAAATCGTAAACTTCTCGTTATTCTACTCTATACAACGATTGTCGGCATTCTAACAATCGGACTTGTTAAATACTTACCTCTTATTTCAACGGAAATCAGCCAGCTTATTAAGCAAATTACAAGCTTTTCTATAACACCACATAACAATCCGTTATTGGATTTTGTCGAATCTATCATTTCAAGCGAAAAAATAACTGCCTATTTGGAAAATGGATTTTCATTTTTACTAAAATCCTTCACAGATATTAGTAAAACGAGTGTCCAAGTATTAATTGCCTTGATTTTAAGTTTATTTTTCCTTCTTGAAAAACCACGTTTAATTGAATTCACGGGCAAATTTAAAAATAGTAAGATCGCTCCATTCTATTATGAAATTGAATTTTTCGGAAAAAAGTTTTCACGTACTTTCGGTAAAGTAATAGAGGCACAGTTTATCATCGCACTTGTCAATACAGTTTTATCAGTTATCTTGTTGATGGTACTTGGATTCCCACAAATCGTTGGCTTGGGCATTATGATTTTCTTCTTAGGGCTCATTCCAGTCGCTGGCGTTATTATTTCACTAATACCACTGGCAATCATTGGTTTTACGATTGGCGGATACCTGACTGTCATTTACTTGCTAATCGCCGTCATGGTCATTCATGCAATCGAAGCCTATATCTTGAACCCAAAATTAATGTCGTCTAAAACAGACTTGCCCGTCTTCTACACATTCGTCGTGCTCATTTTCTCTCAAAACTTCTTTGGCGTCTGGGGATTGATTATCGGGATTCCAGTGTTTGTGTTCCTGCTGGACATACTAGATGTCACAGATAAGGAACCCATCAACAAAAAAGACAAGGTAGATTTATAATCCCTTGTCTTTTTTCTTTATTTACTAGTAAGCAGTAAGGGAGAACTACATGTCAAATTCATATGAACCTGCCATTCACTTTCATGAGGTTGATTTTTCGATTGACGATATACATATTTTAAAAAAGATTACGGGGTCTTTTCCAAAAGGGAAAATTACGACACTTGTCGGTCCTTCTGGTGCAGGAAAAACGACATTGCTCAAATTATGCAATGGTCTGATATCCCCGACGTCCGGGACTATTTTTATTGATAATGAACCCATTTCAACTTATCCACCTATCGAATTGCGCCGCCATATTGGCATCGCCCTGCAAAATGCCCCGATGGTTAAAGGGACTGTCTTGCAAAATCTAGCTCTTCCTTTAGAGCTACAAGGTAAGCAATTGACTGAACGAAAAGCCATCGATATTTTGGAAGATGTCGGACTTGATAAACTCTTTTTACAGCAAAAAACAGCTGATTTATCAGGTGGACAACGTCAAAAGGTATCCATTGCTCGTACACTCATCAATCGGTCCAATATTCTATTGTTAGACGAAATTACATCCGCCTTAGACAGAACATCCTTACGTGAAATTGAGGAATTAATCGTCAAAATCAACCGGGAATTCGGTGTAACGATTATTTGGATTACACATAATTTGGAGCAAGCACTGTCCATTGGCGACTACACATGGGTACTCCGAGAAGGGCAAATCGTAGAAGCAGGTGACAGCAATTTGCTACAATCATCGACCAATGATTTCGTTAAACGCTTTGTACAGGGGGATGTTGAATGAGTTATCTGACGCTAGCCATCACTCTAATTTTCGTTGTCATTCCTCTGTCACTATCCAAAACATTACGATTGGGCTTGGAAAAAGATACGATTATCGCAACGTTTCGTTCCATTATCCAATTGTTTGCTGTCGGCTATATTCTTAAATTTGTTTTTGAATCGGATAGCTTGTTATACATCTTTTTAATGGTGACGCTAATGATTGCAGCAGCTACACAAAATGCCCGTAAGAAAGGGCAAGCCATCAAGGGGATTACGTGGAAAATCGCAGTAACACTTATTGTCGTTGAAGTACTGACACAAAGTATTTTACTTGGTTTTCATATCGTACCAGCGACTGCCCAATATATCATTTCAATTAGCGGCATGGTTGTCGGCAACTCTATGGTGCTCGCTATTTTATTTCTCAACCGATTCTCCGCAGAGGTTGAGTCACATCGCGAGGAAACCGAATTGATTTTGTCACTCGGAGGGACGCCAAAGCAAGCCATTCATCGACAGCTCATCACAGCCATTAAATCGAGTATGATTCCAACCATCGAAAGTCAAAAAACGATTGGCTTAGTCCAGCTCCCGGGTATGATGAGCGGACAAATTATTGCAGGTGCAGACCCTGTCCAAGCGGTCCAGTTTCAATTGCTCATTATTTTCCTATTACTAACGACCGCCGCCGTAACGAGTGCATTGCTCGGATTTTTATCCTATCCAACGTTATTCAATCAGCGCATGCAGCTGTTGAGATAAAAACTCCAGCACCTGTACAGAGACTGGAGCTAGATTGGGCAAGAAACTAAAAATCGCCTCTTGTCTTTTTTTTCATAACATGATAGAGTTGGATAAATTAATCTTTTCTAATAATTTCATATTTTATTCTTATCAAGAGAGACGTAGGGAGTGGCCCGATGATGTCTCAGCAACCAGCCTAGAAAGGTATGGTGCTAATTCCAATAGACGATAGCCGTCTTGAAGATAAGAAGATTGACTTCAATATTATTTGAGGGCCCTCTTCTTATAGAGGGTCCTCTTTTTAATTTTATTTTACAGAGATCCCCTCAGCAATTAAAGCCCAGTGTAATTCATTTCAAGTGAAAAGGATGATAAAAAATGACGAGCAAAAGTTTTGAAACACGATTAGTACAGCTAGGAAATAATAGTGATCCGAAAACCGGTGCGGTCAACCCGCCGATTTATTTATCGACGGCCTACAAGCACGATGGACTTGGTCAATCGACTGGCTATGACTACTCTCGGACGAAAAATCCAACACGCTCCATTTTAGAAGAAGGCATTGCGAACTTGGAGGGTGGAGATGCAGGTTTCGCCTGTAGTTCCGGTATGGCTGCGATTCAATTAGTGTTATCCCTGTTCCGTTCAGGCGACGAGTTGATTGGTCCGGAAGACATTTATGGCGGAACATATCGCCTGCTAGACTATTATGCCGACATCTATTCCATTACGACGACGTACACAGATTATAAAGACGTTAAAGAGACCGAGGAATTGATCACAGGGAAAACTAAAGCTCTTTTCATCGAAACACCAACCAATCCGTTGATGCTGGAAATTGATATTGTTCAATACGCGGAACTCGCCAAAAAGCATGATTTGTTGCTCATTGTCGATAACACATTTTATACACCATATTTCCAAAGGCCAATTGAATTCGGTGCTGATATTGTTTTGCATAGTGCAACGAAATACATTGGCGGTCATAATGATGTGCTTGCTGGATTGGTTGTGGCAAAAGGGGAAGAAATTTGTGCCAAACTTAGCTCCAACCATAATGCAATTGGCGCGGTCCTGTCCCCTTTCGATTCATGGTTAGTCGTTCGAGGATTAAAAACACTCCACTTGCGCATGAAACAACATGATAGCAATGCGAAAATCATTGTAGATTATTTACAAAATGAGCCGCTTGTCAAAGATGTGCTGTATCCAGGAAAAGGCGGTATGCTGTCCTTCCGCCTGCAAGAAGGCGAATGGGTTGGACCATTTTTAGAAAACCTGAAACTGATTACATTTGCGGAAAGTCTTGGCGGCGTAGAGAGTTTCATTACGTATCCAACAACTCAAACCCACGCAGATATCCCATTGGAAAAGCGGCTACGTCGTGGCGTCGATGACAAATTGCTACGCTTTTCCGTTGGAGTAGAAGATGCGGATGATTTAATTGCAGATTTAAAGCAAGTATTTGCGACATTACAAAGTGAGGTGCCTCAGCTATGAGTTCACGTGAAGAAAGATTGGAAACAACCATCATTCATGCATCAACACGCGGAGATTTCGAACAAAAAACAGGTGCTGTCAATGTGCCGATTTACTTATCCTCTACGTTCCATCAAGAAAGCTTTGATAAGTTCGGTCCTTATGATTACAGTCGTTCTGGCAATCCAACAAGAGATGCTTTAGAAAAAACAATCGCGGCTTTGGAGGGCGGTGCAAGAGGGCTGGCATTTGCTTCTGGCATTGCTGCTATTTCTTCAGCATTTATGCTGTTGTCTGCTGATGATCATATTGTCATCACTGAAGATGTTTACGGCGGAACATTTCGCTTTGTTACCGAGGTATTGACGAAATTTCGGATTGATCACACCTTTGTAGACTTGGGCGACTTGGAGGCTATTAAACAAGCAATCCAGCCGAATACAAAATTGATTTACATCGAAACACCGTCCAATCCACGTCTGGGCATTACGGATATTGAAGCTGTGGTCAATATTGCAAAAGCGAATAATTGCTTAACATTCCTTGATAATACATTCATGTCGCCGCTTTATCAGCGTCCACTCGATTTAGGTGTAGACGTTGTCCTGCATAGTGCAACGAAGTTTTTATCAGGGCATAGTGATATCATCGCTGGTCTAGCTGTGACAAAGGATGAGGAGCTCGGCAAACGCTTGGCATTTATCCAAAATTCCTTCGGTGCTATTTTAGGTGCGCAAGATTCCTATACACTTATTCAAGGGATTAAAACTTTAGGAGCTCGCTTGACGCAATCAACTGCCTCCGCGACTAAAATCGCCTCCTATTTGGATGAGCATGCACTAGTGGAAGAGGTGTTTTACCCTGGTTTAGCGAGTCACCCAGGACACGTGATTCACGCCAAACAGTCCACAAGTGCAGGCGCAGTATTGTCATTCCGTTTACCAAACAGAGAGACAGCCAAAGCATTTGTGGAAAATGTCAAAATCCCAGTTTTCGCTGTCAGTCTAGGTGGCGTTGAATCGATTCTCTCTTATCCAGCACAAATGTCTCACGCTGCGATGCCAAAAGCTGAACGGGAAAAACGTGGTATTACAGATGGTCTGCTACGCTTCTCAGTTGGACTTGAGCATGTCGATGACTTGATTGCTGATTTTGATCAAGCCTTACGGATTGCGGAGAGACTAGTAACAACAAAAACCTCATCATAAACCAACAACGCCCCTTGTAAATGGATGATCCATTCACAAGGGGCGTTGCTTATGCTTGATAAAACTCAAAATGATTGCGTTTTTCCTTGGCCTTGTACAAAGCTTTGTCAGCATTGTCCATCAATGTTGCCACATCAGCACCGTCTGCTGGATACATCGCAATACCAATACTGGATGTCGCGAACACTTTTTGTCCTGCAATTACATAGGGCTCACTAAAATGCTTCAACATTCTACTCACAATTTTTTCTACTTTTGAGGGATTCATATCTTGTAATAATATAAGAAATTCATCGCCACCAATTCGACCTACTGCATCCATACTACGAATATTGTCTCTCATTCTGCCTGCAAATTGGATAAGCAGTTCATCTCCCACGGCATGTCCTAGTGAATCATTTATGGACTTGAATTTATCTAAATCGAGATATAACACCGCAAAGATATCCTTTTGTTCAACGGCTATTTCTAATGCCTCAATGAACGTGCTTCTATTGACAACCCCTGTCATCGGGTCATAGGTAGCCATATAGGTCAGCTGATCCTCATAGTATTTCCGAACCGTTATATCTCGCAATATAGCCTGAATAACCCTCTCTCCCCCATGCTGAACAGGGATTGCAATCATTTCTACCCATATTGTTGTACCATCAAATCGAACAAATTTTTCAATCATCGGGTCCGTTTTCACCGCTTCTAAACTCTTCAACGCGTCAATGACACGACTCCTATCTTCCCCGTCCTTCGGTTCAATGAAATCCCAGATAGCCTTGCCAATGAGCTGATCCTCATTTTTAGCACCAAGAAGTTTAATAGCTTCTGGATTAACAAAGGTCAATGCATCATCACTTTGCACTAATATCGCATCCGGAGAATACTCGACCAATGTTCGGTAACAGCTTTCTGCAACGGTCAATTGATGCTGCGTTTGCTTTTCCTTCGTGATGTCTTTATACATCGCTACTGCCAACACATCTTCATTATTAATAGCACGGTAGGAGGCCAACACATCCTTCACGGTGCCGTCCTTATGCTTGCGCTTTGTTTCAAAATAATGCGTGCTCTCCCCACTTCTCAAAACATCGAGTTGCTTCTGATGATCTTCTTGTGTAAAGTCATCCATGAAAAATGGCGGTCTTGAAACCCCTTCAATTTCCTCTAAACTCCAACCTAAAATGTCCTGTAGGGCAGGGTTCGCTTGAATAATTGCACCATCTTTGCGTAATATAAAAATAGCATCATTGGTATTTTCCCAAATGAGTTGATACTCATCGATTGTTGGATTTACACCTATCCCTAAATTCGTTAGTTCGTCCATAATACTCCCCCCATATTCAACTTATAAACTATTATAATTCAAAACATGTTTGGAAGCAGTGCAGAGTGATTATAAAAGAGAGTGCTGAATTACTCGGCACTCTCTTTTCGATAGACATTATGACCATGTCGGCTTTATCAATAAACAACACTACCCGCTTGTTTTGGCTCTTTTGTCACACCAGCATCCACTTTTTCATGAATATATTCCGTTAAATCAACCGTCATATCATAACGTATAAACGGTGTAATCAAATAGATACCATGGAAATGTTCCAAAGCAACGTCAATCAATTCCTTTGCAACGGCTATGCCCTCTCGCGTAGACTGTTCACGGTCTCCCGCAAACAGCCCCATTCTTGCCCGAACTTCATCTGTCAGCTTAATACCCGGCACTTCATTGTGAAGAAACTCTGCATTTTGTGATGACGTCAACGGCATAATACCGATATAAATCGGAGCTTCGATATGCTTTGTTGCTTCGTACAATTCAATAATTTTTTCTGGGCTATAGATTGGCTGCGTGATAAAATAATCAGCCCCAGCCTCTATTTTCTTCTCCATTCGTTGTACAGCTCGATCGATATGACGAACATTCGGGTTAAAGGCCGCCGCTACTGTAAACGAAGTTTTCTGTTGCAACGACTTCCCAGACCATGAAATCCCTTCATTAAATTGCTTAATGAGTTGAATCAATTCAAAGGATGTCACATCGAAAACGGATGTTGCACCAGGGAAATCACCAATTTTCGTTGGATCTCCTGTGATTGCCAATAATTCAGTAATACCCATTGTGTGGAGTCCCATGAGATGTGATTGCAGGCCGATGATGTTACGATCTCGACAGGTCACATGGACAAGAGGCGTTGCACCAATATTTTGTTTTACTAATGACCCCATTGATGCATTACAAATTCTTGGGGATGCCAGGGAATTATCAGCCAATGTAATGGCATCCACACCTGCATTATGCAGGGCCTGTGCCCCTTCAAAAAAAGTAGCTGTATTTAAGTGTTTAGGTGCATCCAATTCCACAATAATCGAATGTCTTTTTTTCACCGTTTCAAGCAAGGTTGGTTTATCAAGGTTCTTTGGCTCCGTAGCATTCATTTTCGCCGCTTGTTCTTTCACTTGCTTATCTTGCACATGCACCCGATTCGTTAGCCCATCCACCAGTGCACGTATATGTGCCGGTGTCGTGCCACAACATCCTCCAAGTAATCCGACACCCTCCTTACGAAAATTAGGTGCCAGTTTACCAAAATAATCAGGTTCATTTTCATACGTCAATTTGCCATCCGTATAGCTCGGGAAGCTAGCATTCGGGTACACAGCCAATAAGGCATGCTTCGGCAACGGGACTTCCTCTAAAGCTTTCAGCATATGGTATGGTCCTAATCCACAATTGACTCCCACAACATCTGCGCCTAACGCTTCCAACTGCTGCAAAGCATCTGCGAGCGCCAAGCCATTTTGAAGGACACCCGCCTCATGCATCGAGACATTCGTAATAATGGGAATATCCGTCGCTTCCCGTGCAATTTTGAGCACTGCTGTTAATTCATCAAAATCATAATAGGTTTCTAATAGAATGCCATCCACACCTTCAGCAAGCAGACACTGTAGTTGCTGCTTAAAGCTTTGCTCGATCTCTTCCTTAGTACCAATCAATGTTTTGGAACCATGAATGCCCCCAATCGTTCCGAGAATAAATGTATTTTTCCCCGCAGCTTTTTTAGCAATAGCAACGGCCGCCTTATTGATTTCTTCGACACTATCCTCTAGTCCATAACGCGCTAACTTTATATAGTTGGCACCATATGTATTCGTTTGAATCACATCAGCCCCTGCCCCGATATAGGCTTGATGAACGTGAAGCACTTGTTCAGGATGCGTCAAATTTAGCTCCTCAAAACAACGGTCTACCCCGTTTGTATAAAGTAATGTTCCCATCGCACCATCACCAATTAAAATACGTTCCTTCATCGTCTCAAGTAAATTTGCCAACTGCCTATCCCCTCTCTAGTTCCAATTTCCATATAGCTAGTTTAAAAAATTTATATAGAAACAAAAAAGCTTCTTCCTTTATTGAATAAAGGAAGAAGACTCTGCATTCGACTAAGTCTTTTCCTCATCTATCAAGCCAATTTTTCGACTTGCTGGAATTAGCACCGTACCAATAATGGTGGTTGCTGAGGTGTCAACGGGCCAGTCCCTATACCTCTCTAGATAAGAAAAACTATTAAATTGTTTTTACTGCTAATTGAAGATCTATTTCTATTATTGACAACCTTACGCTATTTATAGAAAATTTGCAATACCTTTTTGGAAGTGATGAATTTAGAAAGGCACCTTCGCTGAAGATTACGGGGAATCATTAGTTCAACATCTAATAAGTATTTCCCATCATTGTGTTAAGATTAATAACAGATTTACAATCGAAAGGTGGATGCATGATGGAGAATACGATTCCAGTAAAATTGACTTCACTCACAACAAAAGGCGGCTGCGGCTGTAAAATTGGTCCTGCCGACTTGGCGCAAGTATTACGTGGGCTTCCGCCTGCTATGCCCGATCCAAATTTACTCGTCGGTCTCGATACAAGTGACGACGCAGGTGTTTATAAACTGACAGACGATATCGCAATGGTACAAACACTCGACTTTTTCACACCGATTGTCGATGATCCCTATGATTTCGGACAAATTGCGGCGACCAATGCCATCAGCGATGTCTATGCGATGGGTGGTAAGCCCATTACAGCATTGAATATCGTAGCTTTCCCGATTGCTACTTTGGATAAAGACATCCTTTCGGATATTTTACGAGGCGCTGGTGATAAATTAAAAGAGGCTGGCGTCACACTTGTTGGTGGACATTCCATTGACGACCAGGAACCCAAATTTGGATTAGCCGTCACAGGCGTCGTTCATCCGGATAAAGTACGGACAAATGCGGGGGCAAAACCTGGCGACAAATTATTATTAACAAAACCAATTGGCGTTGGCATCTACACAACATCATTGAAAAATGGGTTATTGTCTGAAGATGAAGTCGTTGAAGTGACAAAAGTAATGACTACACTTAATAAAACAGCTGCCGAAGCAATGGCGAAGTACAATGTCCATGCTGCTACGGATGTGACAGGCTTCGGGTTGCTTGGTCATACATCTGAAATGGCCAAAGCAAGTGATGTCGGCATTCATATCCATGCCACTCAAGTGCCCATTTTACCACGCACAAAGGAACTTGCCGCAGCAGGTAAAGTACCTGGAGGCACAAAAAACAACTTTGCCCACGTAGCAAATGTTGTGACATATGCAGATACACTCGATCAAATTGACCGTTGGATTTTATGTGATGCTGTCACATCTGGCGGGTTACTCATTGCATTGGCAGAGCAGGAAGCTACACAATTGCTGAATGATCTTCAACAACAAGGCGTTGACGCACGAATTATCGGAGAAGTAACAGAGGATAATAAAGGTCGTATCGTTGTTTCATAATTTAGTGTAGAAGGTGAAGAAAGTGTTTAGAGACTTAACGATAGACGAATTATTAGCCGTACAAGCCAAGGGACCACATACATTCATCGATGTACGGTCCCCGAAAGAATTTAATGAAGCAACCATTCCTGGTAGCATCAATATTCCCGTTTTTGATGACGAGGAACGGGCTGAAATCGGAACGCTCTATAAGCAGGTTGGACAAGATGCTGCGAAGGAACGAGGACTTGAAGTCTTTTCAAAGAAGTTACCTGATTTCATTCGCGCATTCAAACAAATTGAAACACCCATAACAGTATTTTGTTGGCGTGGCGGTATGCGCAGTAAAACGGCTGCCACTGTCCTCGACTTAATGGGTATCCATACGACTCGGTTGGCTGGCGGGGTCCGTACTTTTCGGCAATGGGTTGTCCATGAGTTAGAACGCGAGGACTTCCCACCGACCTTTGTTGTACTTAACGGCTATACCGGATCAGGCAAAACAGCTATTTTGAAGAAACTAGCTGACAAAGGATTTCCCATTCTCGATTTAGAAAACATGGCTGGACATCGCGGTTCTATCTTCGGTCAAATTGGATTGGAGCCCAGCAACCAAAAGAAATTCGACTCACTACTCGTCCATGAATTGGTCCGACTGAGAACAGCGCCCTATGTTTTTATCGAAGGCGAAAGCAGACGAATTGGCAAAGTCAGTATGCCCCCTTTCTTATTCGATAAAAAAGAAACAGGCGTACAACTTAGTATACATTTACCGATTGAAGAGCGGGTCAACAATATTCTTATTGATTATGAGCCACAAAAATATCCAGAACATTTTAAAGAAGCTTTTCAAATTATAAAAAGACGGCTACACACTCCAATTGCCAAAAAAATCGAAGATGACTTGGCAATTGGTGACTTTTCGTCGGTTACAAAACTCTTACTCGAACACTACTACGACCCACGTTATGAGCATTCTATCCATCAACATACCGAGGGGGAACATGTCCATATTACTGCAAATGATGTGGATGATGCTTTTCGACAGATACTTAGAGTTATAGATGAGCTGAATTTTTGAGTGAAGTCGTCCGATACTACAGTAAATTTAATCAGAATCTTTAATCTCAACATATAAACACCTATAATCTATGGACTTTTGTGGTCTTAAGATTCTGGGTGTTTATTTTTTACTGGATAAATCAATTATAAAACTGACTAAGGAGAATATTTCAGTTAGCTAGTTCAAAAAACGAATTCTTATTCCTTCGATGTCACTTGATACACATCCTCTAAAGAATGGAAGCCATCTGCAATAACTGTACTTTCCACATTGTCTTTATCTACAGCAATGGGTGTTAACAACACGGAAGGGACTTCAATTTTCCCGTTATTTACTTTTCTCTCAGTAAATATCGTCTCACCTTTAGCCATTGCAACCGCTAGTTTCGCGATTTCCTGTGAAAGTGTTTGAAGCGGTTTATAGACTGTCATCATTTGTGTCCCTGCAACAATACGTTGTACTCCTGCCAAATCCGCATCCTGGCCAGTAACCGGTATTTGACCCGCTAATCCAGCAGCGGCAAGAGCTTGAATGACACCGCCCGCTGTTGCATCATTCGCAGCAATCACCGCGTCAATTTGCATATTGGTTGTTCGAAGGGCTTCTTCCATATTGGCTTTTGCATTCACTGGAGTCCAATCCTCCGTCCACTGATCGTAAACAATGGTAATATCACCACGTTCAATGTAGGGACGCAGTACATTAAATACACCTTTTTTCAATAAATGTGCATTGTTATCCGTAATCGCCCCACCAATAAAAACATAATTACCTTTCGGCACAAGTGCAGTGATTGCTTCGCCCTGCAATTCACCTACTCGCTCATTATCAAAAGACACATACAAATCGAGATCTGCATTTTTAACAAGTCTGTCATAAGCAATGACTTTTATTCCAGCAAGATGTGCCTTGTGGACAATCGCTGCTGTTGCCTCCGCATTATGTGGCACAATGACTAAAAGATCAATCCCACTTTGAATAAGTGTCTCTGCCTGCGATATCTGAAGCGCATCATTCCCATACGCCGCAACAATCTCGACCTCGGCTCCCAGCGCTTCGACGGACTCCTTAAACATTTCACGGTCTCTCAGCCATCGTTCTTCAAGAAAAGTATCCATCGCAAATCCAATGCGAATTGGACCATCTTTCTCAACAGGAGGAACCTGTTCTTCTAACTCAACAGCCTCCAACTCCTGTTGCGGCATATTTATACAAGCACTTAGCAAGAAGACCATCCCCAAAAATAACGCGACGATTACCTTTTGTTTCAACCAATCACCCCCTAATCAATTGCGCCTCGGCGTAATTGCGTTGGGATTTTGAATTGTGCTTCTCTAAGTGCCTTAATTTCTGCAAAAAACGCAGAAATACGGCAAATCGAACCCTTGGCTGTTCGATTCACAATTAACTCCCCTCAAAATCCCTAACATCCGCCGGAGGCTTAAATAGAATCAGCAAATGCATTTGCTGATTCAAGTTAAACTTCAACTTGTTTACTTACTAACGTTTTCCGATATTCCTTCGGGGATACTCCACACATTTTCTTAAACACCTTACTAAAATAATTCGGCTCGTTATAACCAATTTCAAACGTAATCTCCTTTAAACTAAGCTCTGGATCCCGCATCAGCTTCTTCGCTTTTTCAATTCTGCACTCCGTTAAAAAGTCGATATAGTTAATGCCTAGCTTTTCCTTGAACATTTTACTAATATAAATTGGGCTTAAATTGACCCTTTGCGCAAGAACATCTAGTGAAATATCTTGATGTGAATGCTCACTAATATAGTGTTTTATTTGATGGATTTTATCGGCTTCTAAACGATCGTAATGTGTTTCGTAGCTGATATTCATTTGATCGATTAACAGCAGCGTCTCTGTACATAATTGACGATAATCCTGTACTTGAAATGAGAAAAATGCGGTATCTGTTTCTATCCCCATTTCGTCCATCACGCGGTTTGCGATCCAGAGTAACTCAAGGACTCTCTGCTGCGTGTATACTAGTGAATTCCCCTCATTCTCATGCTGCTGAATTAAATCTAGTACCCCCGAACGAATGGATCCCCAATCGCCCAAACGAATTTGGTCAAAGAAGTCCTTTTGCTGCTGCTTAATCACCTGTTTGTCTGTTTCAACACTAAGGGCTGGAACATCAGCATAAAATCGACTTTTGGTCGCTATTGTTGTATCTGCAGTCGCAATGAGCGCTTCTTGATAGGACTGACGAATTTCATCTAATGACTCATACACTTGACCGATTCCTATAAACCAATCCGAGCCTGCTTGCTCTTTATCCATTACTAAAATGGCTTTGGCTAGTGTAATTGCTTGCAAACGAAAGGACTTCTTTTGATCACGAAAAACAATAATAGGAAGTTGTCGCCCATATAAGGCACCTACCCAAGCATCTCCCATTTCGCGTACTTTTTCCTTAATTGACACATAATGACGCTCTGCTTTTTCCGGCAGCAATATGACCATGACAAACTTTTCATAGGTAGAGCGAATCGCCAACATCTCGACGAGCATATCGATATGCACTTCATGTACATGGTCGAATAATAACTGTGTCACAATGTCTGTTTCTGCTAGCGCCAAGGTCTTTTGCCACTTTTTCTGCTGTAGCTGACTCGCAACCTCAAACTCACGCTCACGCTCACATTGCTCCAATACTCTCCCCACTGTCGCTACAATCTCACTTGCCTTACTAGGCTTCAGCAAGTAATCCTTTACGCCTAGCTTAATAGCCTGCCTTGCATAATCAAACATATCAAATGCTGTCACCATGACAAACTTAGTCGTTGGATGACTTACTTGAATCTTTTCAATGGCTTCAAGTCCCGTCATGCCCGGCATCATTATGTCCATCAAAACCAAATCTGGTTGAATGATATCGGCCAATTCAATCGCCATCTTGCCATTTTTCCCTTGGTAAATTGTGAGTTCAGGGAAAGCCTTTTGTAAAATCGCTTGCATTCCTTCTAGTTCAGTCGGCTCATCATCCACAATAAGAAGCCTCATCATCATTTTCCTCCCTTACCGTTGGAATTTGTATGACTACCCTTGTCCCTCGCCCTTCTCTACTATCAATCGTGATGATATTTTCTTTTCCGTAAAACAAATACAATCTTTTTACGACGTTTTGAAAGCCTATGCCGGTAGAATGTCCTTCGGTTGGAACAACATGTCCGAGCAATAGTTGCTCCATCTTCTCCTGTGTCATTCCTTTTCCACTGTCCTCGATTTCAATCATGACACTGGAGTCATCCCTTTTTATTGTAAACCAAATAGTGCCGCCATTCTCCTCTGGCTCAATCGCATGGATGACCGCATTCTCAATAATCGGCTGAAGTGTTAAACCCGGAATTTTCACTTGTAGACATGACTCGTCAATGTCCACCTTAAATTGCAAACGATCTCTAAAGCGCGCTTTTTGGATATCCATATACTGATTCAACACAACCACTTCTTCAAATAACGTCACGGAACGGTCAATTCGCTTCAAATTATAGCGCAGTAAACCCGCCACACTGACGATAAGATCGCTCGTCTCCTCCGCACCATCCAAATAAGCTTTTTTCGACAAAGTGTTCAATGTATTAAATAGAAAATGTGGATTTATTTGACTTTGTAAGCTTTTAAACTGGCTCTCCTTCAATAACAGCTTACTTTGCTGGAGTTCATGCTCAAGCAATGCCTTTTGTTGGATTTCCACTATTAAGTCATTGATGTTTATCCGCATCTTGTTAAACGTTTTTGCTAAAAAGGCTATCTCATCATTGGACTTCACTTCAATTTGTTGATTAAAATGACCTCGAGATAATTCATTGGCCGCCTTCGTCAGTTGATGAATCGGTCTTGTAATACTAAGTGAAAACCAGTAAGTTGCTAATAATAACACAGCAGTCATTAGCAGCAGCAACCAAATACCGAGCTTTTTCAACTCCTCTGACTGTTGAATAATCGCTCTGTAAAAACGATTCGAAGACTTTAATTCACGGTCTAAAATCGTCAGTGTCATTTCTGATATATACAAAGAAATACGATTTGCCTCATTGAATTGATTGGTCGACCCCTCCGCTTCTCGCTCGTCTGAAAAGAGAATGGAACGGTTCGTCGTTTCAATTAGACTATCTATCAAATGAATATAATTTGTTACTGAAAATGTATTTTCAGCGTTTCTCAGCTCTGCTACGTCCTGTTTTACCTCTTCAAGAATACCTATACTCTTTTCAATTTGTTGCTTATGCCGGTCTGTTGGATTGACTAAGTAATTATTTAAATGAGTAATGATTTGTTGACTAGCTGTTGTCACTTCATTCATCCGCAAATAGCGCTGTAAAATCATATTCGATTGCTCTTGTGTTTTCTGATTATAATGTGTCAGCGTCAACCAAATAATGCCCATAATGAGGAGCATCATCGATACTAGCATCCAAATCTTTTTTTGAATCGTCGTCATTACTCTTCACCTTTCGCTTCAATCATTCTCGCTTCGGTGAGATAACCATTTGAATCGAGTGGAACAGTCTTACCCGATATCCATTCCATCATCCTTTTTACACTTTCGCTGCCCATTTTTTCCGGCTCCTGCCCTAAAACCCCATCAAGCTTGCCTTGTGCTAGGAGGGAGGTCGACTCTACGCCATCATCAAACGTGTAAATATAATAGGGGATCACTTGTGTGCGTCTCTCGATTTCCTGAATCATCGGTCCTGTATAATTTGCATTGATTGTTATAAAGGCAGTCGCGCTAGGCACTTCATTCATCACCCTTTGCGTCGTGGCAATCACTTGTTCCTTTGTATCTGCTGTCTCTTTCACAATCATGCTGATGTTTGGATATTTACCTAATATATCCTGAATCCCTGCCAAACGTTCTTTTTGATAAAAGGCCTGTTGTTGGTCTCCAAGAATCACTACTTCTCCAGATGTCCCCATTTCTTCTATCAATCGACTTGCCACTATCTCTCCCGCCAAATATTGGTCTGAACCAACATATGTTTTGCGTAAACTTTCTTCGACAGGCACATCATTTGCTACCGTAATGACAGGTATACCATAAAAAGCCGCCTTTATCTTTGTGAGCTCTTTGAATTCCTCATTATCTAGTCCCTGCACAATAATGCCGTCTACCTTCGAATGAATGGCAACCTCCATTTTCTTTAAAAAAGCATCTTTGTTATTACCATAGCTTCCCCAAACTTCGAGCTGAGCATTTTCTTTTCGTGCCTGCTGCATAGCCCCTTGACCAACCTGATTCCAAAAAGGAGTGTCCAGCTCTTGTGTAATGAGTACAAGACGAATAGACGCCGGTGCTGAGGAGAGGTTTGCAGGCATGTCACTTGTTGAACGGAATGCCTTAACAGCTGACATAACCGTCATATAGGTAAAAACGACGATGAGTGCAACAAGTATGAGCACAACTTTCTTCCGCATACGCCTCCCCCTTTCTAATACTTTCCTTTCATCTTACCACCTGTTGAAAAATTGACAACGCTCTAGTAAATTCGAAGGCACCCTACAGTTAGGGTGCCTCGTCGTTCTACTATTCTCTTAGGCTCTTTGCTTACGTGTCATCACATCAAAGATAACAGCCCCGGCTAAAACCCCACCGCGAATCATATACTGATAAGATATTCCTACACCTAACAAGTTCATCCCACTTGATAACGAAGCCATTACGATAGCTCCTATAATCGCACCTGTTACTTTACCGACACCACCCGCGGAAGAAACCCCACCGACATACGCTGCCGCAATTGCATCGAGTTCAAAAAGTGTTCCTGCTGTAGTCGTCGCCGATTGAAGGCGTGATGTAAATAGAATGCCAGATAACGCTGCAAGCATTCCCATCGATCCAAACACGATGTATGTAATCTTTTGAACATTTATCCCACTTAAATGCGCCGCCTCTGGGTTGCTTCCAACCGCATAAATATGACGACCGAGTACCGTTTTAGTTGTTAAGAAATGGTACACAATGACAACTGCTATGATAATCATAACCGTCCAGGAAAATCCATTATATCCAGCCAAAATCCAAGTGATATACGCAATAACTGCCGATATCAAGATGAGCTTTACACTAAATAATTGCCTAGACATCACATCAAAACCATATGTCAATTTGTTGCGTCGATTGGCAATTTCATTGTAAACAAAGAAAAGAATTCCGACAACCCCTACTATTAACGTTAGTAGATGCAAGCCATTGATTTGCATAATTGATGGAATAAATCCATTGCCTATCGCGTTAAATTGTTCGTCTCTCACAATAATCGTTCCTGTTTTCTCCGTAACTTGAAGGAGTGCACCACGGAAAATCAGCATTCCCGCTAGCGTAGCGACGAATGATGGAATCCCAATCTTCGCAACCAATGCACCGTTTAGTAGACCAATTACAGTACCTAAAATTAAAATCAACGGAATCGTAATCCATACCGACAGACCCCATTGCATCAAGAAAATAGCTGTAATTGCACCTAAAAATCCTGCTAAAAAACCAACCGATAAATCTATGTGGCGAATGACAATAACGAGTGTCATCCCAACTGCCAAAACTGCAATATATCCAGCTGAATCCAGCAAGTTACTAATATTTCGAGAAGACATAAATAGACCGTCTGTCATAATCGTAAACGTTAACAAAATAAAAGCTAACGCAATATACATCCCATAATCCCGAATATTGGCCTTGAGGAGCGCTTTCCCTTCTTTTAAAAATTCCATCGTTATCCCCCTTATTGCGTCGCAAGTTCCATAATTGTTTCTTGTGTCGCATCCTTCATGTTCAATTCTCCTTTAATAGCACCGTTTGCCATCACGTAAATACGATCGCTCATCCCTAGTACTTCACCAAGCTCAGAAGAAATCATAATAATACTCATACCTTCGTCAATTAACTGATTCATAATCGTATAGATTTCAAACTTTGCTCCAACATCAATTCCACGTGTTGGTTCATCCAAAATCAAGATCTTAGGTCCAGTAAACAACCATTTACCAAGCGATACTTTTTGCTGGTTTCCGCCACTCAAATTGCCAACCTCTTGCTCTAGTGAGCTTGCTTTAATGTATAACGAGTCTTTGTATTCTGAACCAACCTTCACTTCTTCGTTTAAATTAAGAATCCCCTTCTTCGAGATTCCCTTTAGGTGTGCTGCGGATACATTGCTTTTAATGTCCTGTAATAAAAACAGTCCGTCACCTTTTCGATCCTCTGTTACATAGGCAATACCAGCCTTAATGGCATCACTTGTATGCTTCAACACTGCTGGCGCCCCTTGAATCTCCAAATCCCCTTGTAACTTATAGTTTTTCGGGTTTCCAAAGATACTCAACGCAAGTTCTGTACGGCCAGATCCCATAAGTCCAGCAATTCCAATAATCTCGCCTTTTTTCACTTGAAGGTTGACATCTTTTACAACGTTTCTCCCTAGTTGCACATCATAAGCAGACCAATTCGACAATTCAAGGACAGTTTCCCCGATGATCTTGTCTGGGTGTTTTGGATAAATGTCTTCAATTTCACGTCCCACCATGTTTTTAATGATGACGTTTTCCGACACTTCGCCTTTACTAGCATCCAGCGTGCAAATCGTCTTTCCATCGCGTAAAACAGTTACTTTATCCGCTATATGAATGACTTCCTTCAGCTTATGTGAAATCATGATACAGCTAATCCCCTGGCTCTTCAGTTCCTTCAAGAGTTCTAATAGGTTTTCACTATCATCCTCATTCAGTGCCGCTGTCGGCTCATCCAAAATAAGTAGATTAACATCTTTACTTAATGCCTTGGCAATTTCAACGAGTTGTTGTTTTCCTACACCTAATTCCTTGATCAATGTTTCCGGTGTCACTTCTAGCTTTACTTTTTTCAGTAACTGCGTGGCTTGGACGATTGTTTGGTTCCAATCAACGAAAGGACCTTTCTTCACTTCATTGCCTGCAAATATATTCTCATAGACAGTCAAATCCGGAAAAAGTGCCAGCTCTTGATAAATGATGCCAATACCCGTTTTCACACTGTCGTTAATCTCACGGAACTGTTGAATTTGGTCTTCAAATACGATATCCCCATCGTATGTCCCATGTGGATAGACACCGCTCAACACCTTCATCAATGTCGACTTCCCTGCACCGTTCTCGCCGACCAAACAATGAATCTCTCCTTTTTTCACTTTGAAATTCACGTTCGATAGGGCTTTGACTCCCGGGAACTCTTTCGATATATCATTCATCTCTAAAATATATTCGCTCATTCCATCGCCTCCCTAACCCAAACAAAATAGAAATGGAGAAATAGTGATAGAAGATGCTATCACTATTTTTCCTTTTCCAATGTAGTACTTTTACTCTAAACCTGTGAAATCGCTTGCTTCGTAGTATTTAGAATCGACTAGCTCAGCTTTCACGTTGTTTTTATCTACTACGATAACGTCTGTTTGTTTCGCTTTCACTTCAATTGAACCATTATCATAAGAACCAGTTGTTTCTGGAGTATTACCGTCTAGGACTTCAACTGCCATCCCCATTGCATCTTTTACTAATGTACGAACGTCCTTGAACACTGTCATTGATTGTTTTTCATCAATGATGTATTGGATTGATGCTTTCTCCGCATCTTGCCCTGTTACAAAGAAGTTTGTAATTGCACTATCAGAGGCAAATACGTCTGCGATAGAACGAGCTGTTCCATCATTTGGCGCTAGCACTGAAACATCACCTTTTTGGTCGTCACTTGCTGCTGTTAAGTGTGTTTGTGCTTTGTTTTTTGCTTCGTTTGCATCCCAGTTCGTTGTAATTTGACCAATAATTTTTCCTAGTTGATCGCGTGAAAGATCCGCTGAACCTTTTAATGCTTCTGCTTCACTTGAGTTGGCAATTTTAAAAGTGCCATCTGCAATTTTCGGTTGAAGCACTTGCCATGCCCCTTCGAAGAATAAAAATGCATTGTTATCTGAAGCTGCTCCTGCATACAAGTAAAGTGGAACGTCAGAACCCTGTGCATTATCTACTAAATACTGTGCCTGTGCAGCACCAACTGCTAAGCTATCAAATGTTACATAATAATCCACTGCATCTGTATCTGTAATTAAACGGTCATAAGCAATTACTGTTACGCCCTCTTTTTTCGCTGCTTCTACTGCAGATGCAGCTGCTGCGCCATCATGAGGAGTGATGATTAATACTTTGATACCTTTATTTAGTAATGCCTCTACATTTTCTTTCTCTTTCGCTGAAGATCCTTGGCTAAATAGAATTTCTGTTGAATAATCAGAATCTGCTAACGCATCCTTGAAGCGTTGCTCATCTTGTACCCAGCGCGGCTCATCCTTTGTTGGCAATACAATTCCCACGTCAATTGAGCTACTACCGCCATTGTTACATGCAGCAGCTACTACCGCGAACACCATCAAAATCGCTAACAACATGAACCCCTTGAACTTTTTGACCATTTGTTTATCCCTCTCCCTTTGTTAAAAAATAACTACAACTTCATCATAGACTCTGAATATTCCAGAAGAAAGCGCTATCAATGGTATTCTTTTAACATTTACTGTACTTTTTTAATACAGCTCTTCGTTTAACCATATTCGTGAGCGTATAAAAAAGTACCTGTTTGTTAATTAACCAATAACCATGACAAAATAAATAGCGTGCCTGTAATAGTATCTTCAGGCACGCACATCGTGAATAAGTATATGATTTGATTAATTAATTGCTTTCGTTTTGAAATTATTACAGCACTTTGCTTAAAAATGATTGAGTTCGCACTTCTTGAGGATTGCCGAATAATTCCTCCGGAACATTTTCCTCTACGATATAGCCGCCATCCATGAAAATAACACGGTCCCCTACTTCGCGTGCAAACCCCATTTCATGTGTGACGACAACCATTGTCATTCCTTCTAGTGCAAGCTGTTTCATAACCCCAAGTACATCTCCAACCACTTCAGGATCAAGAGCTGAAGTTGGCTCATCAAACAGCATAATACTTGGATCCATCGCTAACGACCTCGCAATTGCGACGCGTTGCTTTTGCCCTCCTGATAGTTCTCCAGGGTATACATGTGCTTTATCAGACAGACCTACTTTTCGAAGTAGCTCCAGTGCTTTCTTCTCAATTTCGCCCTTGTCACTTTTACGAAGCTTCATTGGCGCAAGCATAACATTTTGTAAAGCGGTCATATGCGGGAACAGATTAAATTGCTGGAACACCATCCCAACATTTTCTCTAATTTTATTAATATCGAGCTTTGTATCCGTAATATCTTGGCCATCAATGACAACATGGCCACCTGATATATCCTCCAAACGGTTTAAACAGCGAAGAAATGTACTTTTTCCAGAACCAGAGGGTCCAATGACACAAACGACTTCACGTTCTTTGATTTCCACATTAATATCTTTCAGTACTTCAAGTTCCCCAAAGGACTTCTTTAAATTTTTCACTTGAATTAATGTCATCTTAGTTCAAACCTCCTTTCAACAAAGCTGGAGAGTAACGATAACAGGTAAATAACAATAAAGTAGATAACTCCAACAGTTAACCAAATCTCAAAGTGTTGAAAAGTAGCACTCGCTTGAACTTTACCTCTTTGCACAATATCAGCAATCCCGATGATAGAAAGGAGAGAAGTATCTTTAAAGCTAATAATCGTTTGATTCGTAATTGTCGGTAGCATTCTTCTAAAAGCTTGTGGCAAAATAACGGCACGCATCGTATACGCTTGCGAAAGACCAAGTGATCTCGATGCTTCTGTCTGCCCTTTATCGATTGATTGAATTCCCGTACGAATAATCTCCGAGAAATAGGCTCCAGCATTTAGCGAAACGGTTAAAATTCCGGCCACTGTTCGATCTAACGAAATAAATTCTAGTGAATTCATCCCGAAGTAAATGAAGAATAATTGAACAATAAACGGTGTTCCCCGAATGATATCAACAAAAGCCTTCGCTATCCAGTTAAAAATTCTAAATGGCGTAAGACGTATTAGAGCAACAACTAAACCGATTAAAAAACCGAAAATAATTGAAAAGAAAAAGATGTACAACGTAACTTTTAGCCCCTGGACTAAAAAAGGTAAAGCTGCAATAATCGTATCCATTTACTCACTCCCTCGAGAATGCCAAATTTCCAATCAAACACCTATCAAGCTACTATTTAGGTCGCTTGGTGCTTTACGGAGGCTACCCCTAAGGGCGCCTCCGCTGTCAAATATCAAAATTATTCACTTCACCAGGCAAGCAACTTACTCAGCAAGATATTTTGAAAGAATCTTGTCATATTCTCCGCTATCACGAAGATCTTGTAGACCATCATTAATCTTTTGCAATACGTCACTATTCTTTCCTTTAAGGACAGCGATTCCGTACTGATCTCCATTTAAACGATCCCCGATAATTTGTAAATCAAGATTGTTTTGAGAGATGGCATAAGAAATGACAGGATAGTCTTCAATTAATGCAGCAGCATTTCCGTTTGAAACCTCCTGGAACATTGCAGGACTATCATCGAACAGTACAAGTGTATAACCATATTCAGCTTCATGTTCTCCTGCAAATTTCGCCCCAGTCGTTCCATTCTTTGCAGCAATTGTTTTACCTTTTAAATCTTCAATAGATTCAATATCTGTTGTTTTTGCATCAACAACTAAAGTAAGACCCGCATCAAAATAAGGATCTGAGAAATCTACTACTTTTTTGCGCTCGTCAGTAATACTCATTCCAGCAATTGCAATATCTAGCTGATCCGCTTGCATCGCAGGAATGATTCCCCCAAAGTCCATTGCATCAAATTCAATTTCAATCCCTTGATTTTTTGCAATTGCGGTAATCAGATCAATATCGATTCCTGTATACTCGCCATCTACCTCAAATTCAAATGGTGGGTACGTTGTATCTATCCCAACAACATAGGTTTTATTACTGTCCCCCGAGCTTTTATCTGTCCCCTCTGTCGAACTGTCCCCTTTTTCAGCCCCACATGCTGCGACCAATAACAAGATCGCTACGAACATTGTATATATTCCAAACCTCTTCATACAAATTCCCCCTTTTTCTATTGTAAACATTGCTACCATTCCAAGTTATTAAGCGCTTTCATAACTCGTTCTCATTGTATATTCATAACTACAGAATCAGACGTAAACCTACAAAAGTAAGCGGAATAACCTAAATATTTAAAAAGGAACATTGTTTAAATGCTCTAGGAACTGTATACTAATTTTCAAACAAATAAAAAGCGAAAGTAAGGGAAGAGGGAACATCTTGCGGTTTAGTTTATTACTAAAGAAGGATATTTATATTATTGCAATGATGATTATAATCGTTCCTCTCGCTGGCGAAGTGAAATTTTATCCTTTAAATGACACATTTCGGGTAAGTTTTGGAGCCCCCGCAATCTTCTTTCTTTTACTATTACTAAAAAAAGTTCCTCCAGCCCTTCCAGGTTTCTTGACTGCATCGGCTTTAATACTCTTCCGTGTGGGCCTGGACTTCGTCTTTTTGAATGAAACAGATGTAATCTATTCTTTTCAACAACATTGTCCAACCTTTTTCTTTTACTTCACCTATGCTTGTTTGTTCCAATTCATTAACATCAAGCGATTTCGCAAATCATCTTTAATGATTGGGCTCATAGGCTATGTCGTTGAATTATTATCGGATAGTGCAGAACTGCTTGCACAATATTTGATTTTACAAACAACGATTACACCTTCCGACTTCAACGAAATGAATTTAGCCGCTTTTGCGCATAGTTTTATTGTCATTAGTTTTTTTAATATGCTGAAGCTATATGAGGCAGACTCCCGGGAAAAACAAATACGAGAAAAAAATGAGCATATGCTACTGCTTATTTCAAATTTACATGAAGAGGCTGTCTATTTAAAGAAGACATTAAAAAATGCCGAGACCGTTACAGTGGAATCTTATATTTTATATCGTGATTTACTAGTTGATAATAAAGAGGCTAGCCTGAGAGCCCTGCGAATTGCAGGTGAAATTCATGAAATAAAAAAGGATAACCAGCGGATTTTTGCCGGCCTTTCAAAGTTGATTTCTAAAGAAAGCTTTAAAGATTATATCGATGTGATGGAGCTCATTCAACTCGTTGTTCGTATCAATGAAAAATATATACTTCTTCTCAACAAAAATATTAAAATTACTTATTCAATTGAAGGTAACCACCCCGATTATCATGTTTACACCGTGCTATCGCTACTTAACAACTTAGTAGCAAATGCGATAGAAGCAATTTCAGACAGTGGGAAGATTCATTTACTATTTAGGGAATCGGCTGGAGTAGCCGAATTTCACGTTTTTAATAGCGATTCTACTATACCAGAAAAATATGCACATGCTATATTCCAACCAGGTTTTACATCTCGGTACGATGATTTAGGAAATCCATCTACCGGAATTGGCTTATCTTACGTGGAGGAAGCCGTTACGAATCTTGGTGGGAAAATCCTTTTTAACAATGAAACAAACGGTGTTACTTTCTCTATAAAAATTCCGATGAATCAGTTGACACAGAAAGGGTGATGTAATGCGCTTCTTTATAGTGGATGATGATATTGCCATTCGATCGATATTAACTCAAATTATCGAGGATGAAAACTTAGGTGAAATTGTTGGAGAGGCAGCGGACGGCGATCAGCTGGAAAGTTCTTATTTGAATATGCAGAAGGTGGATATTCTCTTTATTGACTTGCTCATGCCCCATCGAGATGGCATTGAAACCATTCGGCATTTGCTAAATAATTTTAAAGGCAAATTCATTATGATCTCCCAAGTAGAAACGAAAGAGTTAATCGGTGAAGCCTATTCGCTTGGCGTCGATTATTACATTATTAAGCCCATCAACCGGATTGAAATGGTTACCGTTATTCAAAAGGTAATCGAACGTATCCAATTGGAAAATTCAATACACGACATCAAGGCATCCATCGGCAATCTTTTGCATATAAAAGATCCTGCACCGAAGACGACTACCCAGTTGCCTGAAGAAAGTATAACAAAAATTGGTGAATTCCTATTAACAGAGCTAGGCATTTTGGGCGATAATGGCTCAAGAGATTTAATTGATATTCTACATTACTTATTCGCCTTAAGGCGCAATAAAACCGTTGAACAAGATTTTCCTTCTTTAAAGGATCTAACCCTTGAAATTTCAAAGAAAAAACTAGGACCATCAGCTACACAAGTAGAAATCAATAGAGAAATCAAAGCTTCCGAACAACGACTTCGCAGAGTGATTACCAGCTCACTCAATCATTTCGCGTCTTTAGGACTAACAGATTACGGAAATCCTAAATTCGAAAATTACGCATCTAGTTTTTTCGATTTCACTGTCGTTCGACAAAAAATGAGAGAATTAGAGGACGAGTCAAACGCTTCCCACCCACCCACTCGGGTCAACACAAAGAAATTCATTCAAGTATTATTTTTTGAGGCAAAGCGCTTAAAAGGGAGTACATGAACTTTATCGTTACAGTCACCAAATTCAATGCGTTTTTTGTATAGGGATGCGACTTCGCCGCATCCCTATATATGTTTTGTAGCTTAATCACCTCTCGTTAGTGTTCTCAACATCTCCTTGTCACCACGGTACGTTAGTTTCTCTATCCCTTCTTCACGCATAATAGCTATACCCGTGATTTCTACATTCATTTTCTCATTTCCTTTTTTCACATAATCGACATAAGCCGTAAAGTTATAATTCGTTGGAGTAACTTTATTTTGCTCTACTTCAATTTTAGTTACGGTTGTTTGATAGTTGTATTTGTAGGCTGGTTCGTGAAATAGTAGCCCTTGACCCGTCATAACGAATCTATCGTAGCCGCTATCTGTGAAATAAGGTCCATAGGTATCCTTTAAATGCACGTTATACTCGCCATCTAATGGATATTGTCCACCCTCCTTCTGTTCTTCCACCCACTTATCTAGAGCGTTAATTGCACGTATTGCTTCTTCATTAGGAGCATTCAGTTCATACTCTAGGAAGTTTTGAATGAGCTCTTTATTTTTATCTTGTGGTTCGGCTTGGGAGCATCCGGTTGCTAAAAGACAAATAAGAACAATAAATAGAGAGACTCCGGTTTTCAATTTAATGTTCTTATTTCCAATGATTGAAATAGTATTCCTTAGTGATTTTTGATACATTACATTCCCCCCTTTATTTTTTTGGATCTACTTCTTATACGTAGTAGACATAAGAAAAGGTTCATTTTCCAACTACTTCATCCCGTTAGTTAAGAAAGTGAATTATATTCCTTTATTATCCATAACGAGATGAATACATCCATTAGTTTATTCATTTAAATTGTCAAGGCCGGCGGGCCAAATAATTCATGTATAGCTTAAATGAATCCACGAAAAAAGAAGCCTTTTCGCGGTTAATTGAACTGTCGAATGGCTTCTTTTTTCAACTATTAATAACGCAATCCATGGCCAAGTTTATAGACATTGCCATCGCTATCCTTATAGGCATAGCTGAGACCTTCAGGCATATACTTGTCCTTGTCATAGCCCGGTACATCATTTCTCGATACACACTCACCATTCTGATAAACAGCAATGACTTGATCGCTTGCTGGCAACGTTAATGGTAAAACTCCTACAGGTTTACTATTTCCTGCGATCACTTCAAACTGTGCATTATAGAAAGTATCATATCCAACGATTAATGCGTCCGCCAATGGTTCAACATTTCCTAGTAACCATGGCAATGTCACATTCACACTTATTACCACTTTCCCACCACGGCTATGAATGTTGTCTGCCACCTCTTGTAGATGAGTCATGCCAGATAATGTTGTTTCTTGATACAACGAACCATCCAACCCTGATACTACTTTATCCTCGCAAATATCAAGTTCTAATAATCCTAGTGTTGCATCAAAATAGGATCCGGATTTTGGATGTAAGAATAGTATCGCGACGTCAGCTTCTTCATAGTTATCCGTCAACGTAAATTGCCCAAGCTCTAAACATTCTTTTCTTGCCTTTTCAGTGTAAGCAGTTGCTCGTGTCGTGTCCTTATGCAATACTTCCACATAAACCTTTTTATTCGTCAGCTTTTCAGCTGTTAAAGGCAATGTCTGCTGTTGATTTTTAAGGACAGTAACAGATTTTTTATGGCCCTCATAAGCTGCATCCCAATTCGCTTTGTTACTAATGACAGCTGTCGCCGATTCTGGTGAATTATACGTACGATCATCGAAAAGACCTAGCGTGAACATTTCCGTAAGGAGTCGGACATTCGCTTCATTAATCCGCTTTTCACTAATCCAGCCTTTGCTAACAGCTAATTTTAGATTTTCAATATCTCCTGTATCCGCAACAATATCTGTTCCAGCATTGACCGCTTTAGCAAAACGTTCAGCCTCACTTAACTCTTCAACACCCCAGCTCATCTTATTAACGATACCGCTGTCACTATTTACATAACCTTTAAATCCGAGTTTTTCTCTTAAAATATGGTTAATGAAATAATGATTAAATGTGAAGCCTACCTCTTCGAACGGAATGTCTTCACCTTCGAACTCTTGGACGACACTTTTCTTAATACTTGGGATTGAATAATACGGCATGATTGACGATGTACCATATTTTATCGCTGCTCTAAACGGCGGCAAATGGTACTTTTCTAAGCTGCCAGGAGTAGGATACAGGTTCCACTTTCCTTCTATATAATGGGGATCAAATCCATTTTCCCTAGCTCCACCACCCGGGAAATGCTTCGTTGTCATCGCAATACTATCTTTTCCTAACTCTTCACCTTGGAATCCTACGACAAGGCGACCAATCGCGTCAGAAATAAATTCTGAATCTTCTCCAAACGTACCGTATGTCCGTTGCCATCTTGGATCTGTAACGGTATCCGCCATATACATATAGCCTTTTCTAATCCCCGTAGCATTCCATTCTGCATGAGCAATTTTAGCAAATTCGCTAATCAACGATGCGTCTCCACCGTCTTTAATATCTCCTTGTGCTGCCGCTGCAAGCCCTAAAGTTCCAGGCCATGTAGAAAAAATACCACCCGCATCATTCATTCCAAAAATAGGTTCAGCATTTTCATTTCTTGAATTAGACGCTATGATAACTGGAATACCTAAACGCGTTCCCTCAGCAACTTCATTCATTTTATTAACCCACTCCGCCATTTCAGCTGGACTAAAGTTATCTCTTAAAATGAAGTGTCTTAAGTTTCTTTTGGCAATCGTATGTGTTGAGCCATAAATTTTGGATGCAGCAAACATATTTTCCCCTTTTTCTACAACCGCCTCATCCAACACACCATCATGACTGGTCTTCTCCTTATCTTCCTGAGCAAGTCCCATCTTACGTGAATTAATGAGCATCATCCCAACCTTCTCGTCGATGTTCATCAATGACACTAAGTTTTCTGCACGCTCTTTCGGGCTCAAACGCCAATCCTTATAAGGTTCTAGCTTCCCACTGTTATTCAAGTCTTTAAATTTTAGTCCATCCACTTCAATGATCTTCTTGACTCTGACCTCTAGATTGGGTTGTTTATGGTGCATTCCCATTTTAACGCCTCCTCAGTATAGTCTTGCTATATGTGCATTGAATTTGATAACGCTTTCTTTTATACTATAAGAATAACAGCAAAAAATTAAAAATATATAGCGTTTATTGCTTAAAATATTGTAAATGTTGCTGTATAGGAGATGGTGTCAAATGAAGCAATCTGATTTAATTCCAGTCGTCAATAAAGGCTTTGAAATAAATTACTTTAGTAAAAAAAATCATTCCCAAGGTTGGTTCAAAAAATTTAACGAATCATCTGAGGACTTTTCCCAATGGGAGTCTTTATTCCAATTACATAGGCATGATGTTTTGGAGGTTCTTGTCTTTTTAAATGGCGAGTGTGAATTCTTTTGTGAAGGGAAGACATATTCCTTACGGCGAGGAGACGTTGTGGTCATCCCTCCTTACGCTGTGCACAAAGCTACTGTTAAGCATATGGATAGCTATGAACGCATAATTGTTAGCGTGAGCGAGCATTTAATGGATGACTTTCTATTCAGCTCACCATCTATGAAAGAAAATATTGTTAATCAAAAGACACAAAGCTCGCACGTATTGCATCTGCATGAAAAAAAACTCCAAGACGTACATTTTTTACTCAATGAAATAAATCATAAAATTATAAATGAAGAAGAAAACTTTCCTTTCACCATAAATTATCAGTTGTTTCAGGCTCTTCAAATACTTTTTGATCCAACAAGTAGTATGCCCAACCTTAGCAACAACAATAAACTAGACCAACGATTCGTATCAATACTGGAATATATTGAATTACATTTGACCGAACCGGATTTAAGTTTAGACAAAGTATCTACTCATTTTCATTTGAATAAATACTATTTCTCTCATTACTTTAAAAAGAACATGAACCTCCCCTTTTACCGTTATGTATCACTGAAGCGTCTATCCTTTGCTGTTACGATGATTAAACAAAATCAGCTTCCCATTGAGGAAGTAGCCTTGAAATGCGGTTTTCTAGATTATTCAAGTTTCTATAGGCTCTTCAAGAAGGAATACAATCTTTCACCAAAAAAGTTACAAATGGAATATAAAAATTAATGTCTGTTGATTAACCAAACTTAATCAAATTATGTGCAATCTAAGTTCAATCGCTTTTGGTTCGCTTTGGATGGAACAACTTCTATACAATAACCGTGCTATTTTCATGTACAGGGATGCGACTTCGCCGCATCCCTGTACATTATTTTCGGTAATCGTATGATGGTCGTTCATCCGTCGCTCTCCAAAAACGTAGATACACGAAGTGCTAATACTTTTTGGGACGAGGGAATAGAGGGCTTCTTAACTAGAGAGGGCCGCCAAAGATTCAATTTTGGCGGCAGAGGCTATCTCCATCCTGTTTCCTATTCTTATTTTAAATCCTATCACTTACTTCTAAAATGTTTCGCAACATGAAGAAGTAAATACTTTGTTCAATAAGCAATAGTTCCCGAAATTGTATCTTCGGGAACTTACACACTTTAGCAATGTCATCTATTCTTTTCTTTCCAAGTACCTATATTCTTCATTTGAGCATTGGAGGTTTGCGACAGGCAATGATGCACAATAGGATAATCGATAACTGTGTTTCCAGTAATGACGGAGTCATCGCTGGAAACATGATTCCTACGGTTATTTTATCGTCCATCCATTGCCGAAAGTAAACCGGAAATGCCTAAGTCAACAGGAAGTTTTCTGATTCTGGCTTCCTAGTTTTAATTGCAAGTAAATGGTTAATAAGCAGACGAGATAAAAATTAAGAATAGGTCACGTCTAGTACAGCACTCATTCAAGCATGCCGCCATTACAAAGAAAGAGCATCCTCATAAACGGGATGCTCTTTCACTTTTATTTATTTAGTTGCTTTGTATTTTTCTAAAAACTCTTTTGCTTTTGCAGCATCCGCGATAAGCTCATTACCTGTATTCACAAGTGGGCTTACTGTAGAAAATGCTTTTTTCTTATTCCCTTGGTAGTAGCTTAAGAATTCATCTTGATTAATTGAATAGAGCACTGCTTTTCTTAAATCGTCGCTTGTTGCAACTTCACGATTGGCCGTGTTGAAAAGCAAGTATGAAACGGCATTGCTTTCATTTTTTTGCAAGAACAGCTTTTCATCATTCTCAACAAGGTCATATTTTGTTTCAGGCACACCATTGAATAAGTGAATTTCACCATTTCGTAATGAAGATAATGAACTATCTGCATCTGCGATGAAGCGCACAACGACATTTGAAATGAGTGGTTCAAAATCAGTTCCAGGTCGATACGCTGGATTTTTCACGAAATCAGCTTCGTAGTCATTCTTTTTCACCAAAATATAAGGTCCGCTTGCATACAATGTATTGTTATAGCTAGCACCTTCCGTAACGGTATTTTGATCACCGTATGGGATATCCTTATTCACGTCAAATGCTGCAACATCATACGTATTAATACTTTCAACTTGTTTTTTCGAAACAATTCCCGCAGATTGATGCGCCAAGTAATTCAATACTTGTGGGAAAGGTTCAGTTGTTGTCATTTTGATAACTTGATATTTTCCTTCTTTACTATTTGCCTGTGTTTTATCTCCAACAAGTTCTGAAATCTTTACATCTAGACCTTCTTCAAGCGCTTCTTTGACTGTCCCACTACCATCTGACTGTTGGATTTGGTCTAGAGCAGCAAGATCAGTTATAACTTCCGCATCTTGAATATGCTCATGTAAACTATATGTCCGGTGATCAGGAACGGAGTCTTTGTCTTTCGCACGGTTCAGTGAGAAAATTACATCATCTGCCCCTACACGCTCTCCTGTATCTACAGCTTTCCCATCTGCAACTGCTGCAAAGTTGATATCATCCCGAAGAATGAAGTAATACTCAGAATTACCTTCAGCAATACTATGATTATAAGATAAAGAACCATCTGAAACGACAACATCATCGTCCGTTAGATTGACAAGTCGAACATACATATTTGTGTTTAACGTATTAATGGACCCATCATTTCCCTTAACCGGGTCAAGTGACGTCAATGAACCCAATGCTTGTTGTGTAATTAAAGGTTCTGTTTCCCTTTTAGATGTATCGTTAAAGTCAATTGTTTCCCATGCAACCGCACGTGATTTCGCGAGTCGAACTGTATCTACATTCAGTACATCTTTATTAACCCCTTGCGCTTTGAAAGAATTATAAAGTGGTGCAATATAAGCTTTCTCTGCAACAAGCTGTTGTTCTAACTGCTTATAGGTCTCTACAAATTGATCTGGCGTTTCTGTACTTGCTTTATCGACCAGTTCATCTACTTTAGAATCGGCAAGAATACTATAGTCGCCGCCTGTTTTGAATAAAGAACGGACTGCATAATCCGGATTTCCAGTAACTGTCGTCCAACTAGAAACAGCAACATCATAATTCCCTGCATCTTGTTGCGCTTTGAAGCTACCATAGTCAGGCTGGATATTCAATTTCACGTCAAAGCCATTTTTAGTTAATTGATCTCGAACGATATTCATGTCCTCTTCACTAGAGCTCATACCAAGCACTTCAATGACAACCTGCGTATCGTCCTTAACGCCACCTTTAGCCGGTTCATCTTTTTCACTAACATCCGATTTTGTTTGCACGCAGCCAGTCAACACCAATATCAATGTCAGTAAGACTGGAAATAAAATTTTCTTCATATACTTTTTCCTCCTTCATAATTGTGTTCGTTCAACTTAATTCAGCAGAAGTCCCCCACTTCTATAAGTAGTGGGATGAATGCTAGATATGTCTTCAAATTCAGTGGTGTCCAAACCCCGGCTGAATCAAGTTAAGCCTCCGGCGGATGTCACAGATTTTGAAGGGAGTTAATTGCGCAAGCGCAATTCAAAATCTGGACGCAATCACGCCGAGGCGCGATTGATTCTAGCTGTTCGTTTAATCTAACTTTGGATCTAATGCATCTCGTAGGCCGTCCCCTAAAAAGTTGAATGACAGCACGAGAGCAATAATAGCAAGCCCTGGGAAAATAGCCAGATAGGAATGGGATTCCAGATAGGTGCTACCAATCTTCAGTATATTCCCCCACTCGGGAATATGTGGCTCTACGCCAAGCCCTAAATAACTTAAACTACTGGTCGCAATGACTGCGCTCCCTATTGTCAATGTCGACTTCACAATCATCGGTGCAAGTGAATTCGGCACAATTTGTTTAAAGATGATGGAGAAATCCGATGTACCAAGTGCACGCGCTGAATCGACAAAGTCATAGTTTGATACCATTAAGACATTTGCCCGCATCGTTCTAGCATATGTCGGAATGGAACCAACGCTGAGTGCGATAATAAGATTTGTTGTATTGGCACCAAAAGCAGCAATGATAGCAATAGCCAGTAGGATTCCAGGAATGGCATATAAAATATCAAGTAACCGCATAATGATATTATCCGTCCGATTGCTGTAATAACCAGCAATTGCTCCTAAAAAACCTCCGATAATGACTGGAATGGCGGTGGAGGCAAATCCAACAAGTAAGGATATCCTTGCACCGAATATGATTCTTGAAAATAAATCTCTACCGAAATTATCAGTTCCTAATGGATAAGCAAGGCTAGGACTCTGTAATAGATTTCCATAATCATTATCCACTGCAAGATCATAATCAAAGGTAAATTTACTAATGACTGAAATCGTAAGCAATAAGATTATGAAAAACAAGCCCATGACCGCTGTGGAGTTACGCGTAATTTTCAACCACATCGTATTCCACTTTATAATTCTTGATTGATCACGGCTTCTTGACTTCAGTAACAAACTATAGCCTAGAATCAGTGCAAAAAGATTACCCGATAAAGCAGTGATTATAGTTACGATCGCAATCACAGACATCACAGGCGAAGCCTTTGTATCATCGACAAATTTGATTACTAGTATTAATGTAACTACATAAAAAGCCATCATTCCTATTAAAACACCCATTGCCGGTAAAAATGTATCCGACACATATGGTTTGAATACATTAAGTGCAGATATCGCAATCGCAAAAATCTGCGTTAACAGCATATAGACTGCAAATGTATACTCCGGTGTTTTTTTCTTGTTTAACAAACTAAATGCAAATGCCACAGTAAAAATATTTGCGGTGCACAGGCTCAGTAATTGAATGAAACCTAGACGCCTCGTCACCTTTTGAATGTCACCATATCTTATTAAATCCCTTTTCACTCTCCAAGTAATGAACACTTGAATCAGCGTGAACAAAGCATATGCACTAGCAAGGATAAGCATATTCCTATTTAGATCGCCCGTTTTAAAATCGAAACTGTTCAAAAGAAAAATTACCGTCAAGGCCAAGGTAATAATCCAAGTAAAAATTGACTGTGAATATTCCCCAGACAATTTTAGAGCATGCCTTTTGGTCGATGTTGCTTTCATTTTCACACCTGCTTTACGATTGTTTCATCTTGGAGCGAATACGCGGATCAAGGAAAGCATACAAAATATCAATAAGCAAATTGACCAGCGAAATGGTAATCGCAATATAGACGACCCCACCCATAATGGCTGGAATATCCGGAATGAACTGCTTATCAACGATATAGCTACCAATTCCTTTAATATTAAAAACTTTTTCCGTGACTGCCGCTCCGCCCAGCATGCCTCCAAATAACAAACCGATAACTGTAACAACTGGAATCATTGCATTTCCCACCGCATGTTTCCACAATACTTGGTGTTTGTTTAACCCTTTAGCTTTGGCAGTAATGATGTAATCTTCATGAATGATTTCCAATAAAGAAGAGCGCATCATCCTAGCTACAGATGCCGTCAGCCCTGTTCCCAGTACAACAATCGGCATAATCATCGACAACCCATTCTGGGGGCTGAACGTAGCGGGTAGCCATTGGTGTTTTATCGAAAAGTTCAGGATGAAGATTAGTCCTTGCCAAAAATTAGGGATGGATAGGCCTATCAGCGCTATGAACATAAACGTATAATCTAGAAAAGAGTTCGGCTTTGTCGCGGAAATGATGCCAACTGGAATGGCAATTAGTATAGCCATCAACACAGAATACATCGCAATTGTAAAAGTGATTGGGAATTTATTTGCAATACTTACTGCTACGTCCTCATTGCCTGCAAAAGATGCACCTAAATCGAATGTTGCAATCCCCTTAACAGCGTTCCATAATTGCTGCAAATAAGGTAAATCTAATCCGTACAAACGATTAAATGAAGCAATTTGTTCTTTTGTTGCAGAAACTCCAATAATATTAGAGGCTGGGTCAAATGGTGATATGTAGAGAATTGTAAATACAAGAACGGCAACACCCGCAATAACGAAAATACTTTGTACAAGTCGTTCTACGATATATTTAATAAACGGATTACTGAGCAAAAAAAGGAGAGCATACATGAAAATACCGGGAACAAAAGAAATAAGTAAAAAGGAAGGTCGAGCAAATAGCGACTCAAAATAGCTGGAATAGCTTGGCTTGCCTATCCCTTTTTGTCCAGTAAGCTCATCCGTCTTTTCAATTGCCTTCTTTTCAAATTGTTCTTCAGCCAGCTGAATAGCTTGCTGATTTGTTTTCTCTATATTTCCCTCTTCTCCAAAGAAAACTTGTTTCTTTAGCAATTGCTCTTTATACAAACCTAGTAATTCTTCCTTGTAACCAGCCGCGATCATCTCGCTCTTCACTTCTGCCAGAGAAGAAAAATAGGTATGATCCTTTCTTTTAAATAAGTAGAATAAATAAGTGATCAAGTGAATTGGAATACCGGCTAGTAAAAGCAGATACTTATACATCCATCTCCCTTGCATCTTCCTATGGGATTGTTGAAGGATATCCGGCACCACTTGCTTCATTAAATAAAACCTCCTCCCTAAATTGCATTATCCCTACCTGTAAACTATACTATATGTAAAGAGCTCAATATTGTCAATTCTATTATTTTTTCTTACTAAATATGTCAACAGGAAGGTGTCTACATTGGATACTGTTTTAAAAGTTACCGATTTGCATGTCTCCTTTGTATCTCAAGAGGATGATTTCAATGCAGTACGCGGTGTTAGTTTCGAAGTTAAAAAGGGTGAAACGCTAGGAATCGTAGGTGAGTCAGGGAGCGGAAAAAGTGTAACAGCCCGTTCGATTATGCGTCTCCTACCTTCTCCCCCTTCCTATATGAAAGAAGGCATAATCGAATTCCAAGGCCAGAACCTTACGCAGAAAACGGAAAAAGAGATGGAAAGCATTCGCGGACGAGATATTAGCATGATTTTTCAGGATCCGATGACATCTCTTAACCCAACGATTAAAATTGGTAAACAAATTGCTGAAAGCTTGATGAAGCACCAAAATCTTTCAAAGCGAGAAGCTAAAAAGGAAGCACTAGATTTACTTAAAGTAGTTGGTATTCACAATAGCGAAGCGCGGTTTAATCAATTCCCACATGAATTTTCGGGAGGTATGCGCCAGCGTGTCATGATTGCCATGGCACTTGCCTGCCGCCCTTCTCTTCTGATTGCAGATGAACCGACAACTGCGTTAGATGTAACGATTCAAGCCCAAATTTTAAATTTAATGAAAGATATGCAAGAACGTTTCGGTACATCCATCATCTTAATTACGCATGATCTTGGTGTTGTTGCTGGGATGTGCGACCGTGTTGCTGTTATGAAAGATGGAGAAATTGTAGAAACGGGTACAACAAATGAAATTTTCGAAAATCCACAGCACGCTTATACAAAAAAGCTATTAAACGCACTGCCAAGATTAGATGAAAGGAAAAAGGCCAAAAAACCTCCCCGTATTAAAGACGGCTTAGATCCTGCTAGCCCTTTACTTGAGGTAAAATCCTTGAAGCAGTATTTTGACGCTGGAAAAGGAAACTTGACGAAGGCTGTGGATAGCATCAGTTTTCATATTCGACCTGGTGAAACACTGGGACTTGTTGGCGAATCTGGTTCTGGAAAATCGACAACAGGTCGTGCGATTTTACGTCTTCATGAACCAACGGATGGTGACGTACTTTATCAAGGAATGGCTGTCAATCGATTATCAAAAAATGAAATGAAAACAATGCGGCGCCATATGCAAATGATTTTCCAAGATCCTTATTCATCCTTGAACCCACGCTTCAAAGTGCTCGATATTATCGGTCAGGCACTTGATATTCATCGCTTAAGTAAAAATAATGAAGAACGTAAAAAAAGAGTCGAAGAATTGCTCGTCATGGTCGGATTAGAACCGTCACATGCTATGCGATACCCACATGAGTTTTCGGGCGGACAGCGCCAACGAATCGGCATCGCACGTGCATTAGCGGTGGAACCTGATTTCATCGTCTGTGACGAGCCCTTATCAGCACTCGATGTATCGATTCAATCACAAATCGTAGAATTACTAGAGGACCTTCAACATCGTCTTGGACTAACCTATCTTTTCATTGCCCATGATTTGTCGATGGTCAAACATATCAGTGACAGAGTCGCAGTTATGTATGCTGGAAAAATTGTTGAACTTGCTGAAAGTGAGGAGTTATACAACAATCCGCAACATCCGTATACAAAATCATTACTTGCCGCCATTCCAATTCCAGATCCTCGTATCGAATCGAAGAAAAAGCGAGTACTGATGGAGGAACAAACGACAGAAGACCGCTACCAGCTGAACAACTCCGAGTTTGTAGAGGTATCTAAGGGGCACTGGGTGGCTGTTCCTATTAAATAATTTGACACACGCACTTGAAACTAAAAAAGCAATCCGACCTTTACGTTGAAAGGTTGGATTGCTTTTTAAAATGGCGCATGAAGTATAGAGGCGACTATGGATACTAACATCATATTTGTTTGGCTAACTGATACCATCCGCGAATTTTTTATTATAAAAAGGACAAGCAGACGTTTGTCCATTACCACAATCTTTTTAGGACATACATTAAGTTAATGGAAAAGAGGTGATACTATATGTCAAGTTACTACGATGATTCTTGTTCCAGTCGTGATGAAATAAACTGGCTTCGTAGACAGCTGGAAGGATTTGTTGATAATCGGGTTGTTTTCTTCACGAAAGGCGGTATTCATGTTGAAGGGACTATTCGAAGAGTAAGAAGTGAGTTTGTAGAGCTAATCCCAACAACTGATAATCCTGTTGAAGTCGTTGAAGTTGAAAGCAACTCAACTGGCGATGCGTTAGAAAATTTCTTGAATTTCTATCTCCGCATTAGCGACATCGTTGGATTCGGATTAGAATCTCTCGGAGACTAATCCGATTTAAATGGTGACCGCCACCAAAAAGAGCATCCCGATACACGAGGCCACTGAAAAACCTACG
>NZ_JAWLIR010000040.1:0-13965 GCF_033485195.1 Sporosarcina beigongshangi | reverse complement strand
CAACAACTAATTTCAATTTCTTTTTCGTTGTTTCTCACACCAAAAGTGCGACGCTTTATATCCTAACATCCTGCCGGATACAAGTCAACAACTAAATTTAATCTCTTTTTCATTGTTTTAATATGTCGGAAGTGCAACGTTTTTTAATATACCATCCCCCCCTTTCGATTGCAATACTTATTTTAAATTTTTCTTCCTAAATAAAAAAACCACGCAAAGCACATTCACATGGCTTTACGCGGTGATTATCAGTTTTAGTCTCTTGAACGCATTTGCGGGAATAGCAGGATATCACGAATTGATTGTGCATTAGTCAATAGCATGACAAGACGATCGACACCAATCCCGAGGCCACCGGTAGGTGGTAATCCATATTCTAAAGCTTCTATAAAGTCATTATCCATTTCATGCGCTTCATCATTACCCTGCTCTTTTTCAACCATTTGAGCTTCAAAGCGTTGACGCTGATCGATTGGATCATTAAGCTCCGTGAAGGCATTAGCGTGTTCACGGCGGACGATGAACAATTCAAAACGATCCGTGAAGCGACCATCCTCCGAATTTTTCTTCGCAAGCGGTGAAATCTCAACTGGATGACCAAAGATAAATGTTGGTTGCACAAGCTGTTCTTCTACTTTTTGCTCAAAGAATTCATTTAACACGTGGCCAACCTCCATCATTGGAGTTACTTCTACGTTATGCTCTTTAGCTAACACATGCGCTTCTTCCTTCGACATCTCTTTCCAGAAGTCTACGCCTGTGTATTGTTTTATCGCATCAACCATATGAAGACGCGTCCAACCTGGTGCCAATTCAATTGTATCTTCCCCGTATTGCACTTGTGTTGTACCGAGTACTTCTTGTGCAATATGAGCTACCATGTTTTCCGTTAGCGCCATGATGTCATTGTAATCCGCATACGCCTCATATAATTCAATCATTGTAAATTCAGGGTTATGACGTGTTGAAATTCCTTCGTTACGGAATACGCGTCCAATTTCATAGACCTTCTCAAGCCCACCTACGATGAGGCGTTTCAAATGAAGCTCAATCGCAATCCGCATATACAGTTCCATATCTAGCGCATTGTGATGCGTGATGAATGGACGTGCTGACGCTCCGCCTGCAATCGAATGTAGCATCGGCGTTTCAACTTCAAGAAAACCTTGTCCATCTAAGTAACGACGCATTGATTGGATAATCTTACTTCTTAAGATGAACGTCTCTTTACTGCCTTCTGTTGAAATTAAATCTAAATAACGCTGACGGTAACGTTGCTCGACGTCTTTTAACCCGTGGAATTTCTCCGGTAGCGGACGTAATGCTTTTGTTAGGAATGTAAATTCCGTCGCTTTAATGGATAGTTCTCCAACTTTTGTTTTAAAGACCACTCCTGAAATTCCAATGATATCGCCAAGATCCGCACTATTGAATAGCCCATACGCCTCTTCACCGATCGCATCTTGCCTTACGTAGATTTGAACCTGACCACCAAGGTCTTGCAGATGCGCAAAGCCAGCTTTCCCTTTTCCACGCTTCGTCATAATACGTCCCGCAATTTTCACTTCATGCGGCGTTTCATCTAGCTCTTCCTTTGAAAGAGCTTCGTATTTCTCCAGTATTTCATTGGATAGATGAGTGCGTTCAAATCTTGAGCCGAATGGATCTAATCCACTCTCCCGTATATCTTCCATCTTCTGGCGTCTCACCAGTAACTGATCATTTAATTCATCCAAATGGGACATTTCCTTCACTCCTTCATCATTTATCCTTTTAACAGTATGCACCTATTGTACACAATTTGCGCCACCTCGACACGCTTTACTTCTCACGTGCAATAAAAAGGGCCACCAAATAGTACATGGCAGCCCGGCTCATTACTATATAGCTAGAGTCGCTTCATCCCTTTAATTGCAGGAATTGCTCGACTCCGTCAACCTTCTTCCAAAGCATTACACCACTGTCTTGAACAGCAGCTTCCTTCGAAAATGATTTCCCCGTCACCGGATGGGCGATTGTAGGAGCGATTTCCAAAAGCGGAATGAGAACAAACGCCCGCTCATGCATACGCGGATGTGGAATGACTAAATTCTCTTCTTCAATATTGTCGGTACTATAAAGTAAAATGTCAAGGTCAACCGTTCGAGGACCCCATCTCACCGTCCGCACCCGACCAAGCTCTCGCTCAACCGTTTGACAAATCTCCAATAATACCTGCGCAACCGCAACCGTTTCCAAACAGACGACCACATTCAAAAAATCCGCCTGATCTGTATATCCAACAGGCGCGGTTTCATATATAGAAGAAACAGCGAGTACCTCCACCCCATCATACAACTGAAGTGCCCTTACCGCCTCAACTAAATGCTCCAGCCGATCACCGATATTCGAACCAATCGACAGATACGCTACTGTCATACGAAACGTCCTCTTATAATATCGACAGACACTGATGCGTAATGACCCGGAATCGGCGGGTCCGGTTTGATCAACACAACACGGACGCCCGTCACTTTGGCGGCGAACTCTTCCATGACATTAGTAGCAATCTTTTCCGCAACCGTTTCAATCAATTTCATCGGCTCACCTTCCACAATTAACTGACAAACTCGATACACCTCTGCGTAGTTCACAGTTTTATCTAGATTATCGGTTTTCCCCGCTTCAGAAAGATCCGTCGCTATCGACACCGTCACACGAAAACGCTGTCCCAATTTATTTTCCTCAGGCAACGCCCCATGATAACCGTAGAATTCCATTTCGTTTAGATGAATATAATCCATACTTCTCCTACCCTTCAAATACCGTTTTCCCCGTTAAGACATCCATCATTTTTGCCATCCTCGCGATTTCCTTCACATCGTGAACACGCATAATATGACAGCCATGCTCAATACCGTAACAAACTGTCGCACCCGTACCTTCCAATCGCTCCTCGACAGGCAGCTCTAGCACATTACCAATCAATGATTTGCGTGAAGTTCCTAATAAAACCGGATACCCCATATCAGAAATACGACGCAACCCTTGCATCGTCCATATATTTTGCATCGTATCTCGCGCAAACCCGATGCCAGGATCTAACCAGATATGATCATGCGTAACACCCGCCTCAATCGCAATGCCGACACTTTCTTCCAAATCTGCTACAACCGCGTCCATGAAAGGTTCCTCATACTCCGCCTTGTCACGGTTATGCATCAGAATAATAGGAACCTTGTATTTCGCCGCAACATCTGCGATAGCTGGCTCACGTTTCGCACCCCATATATCGTTAATGATTTGCGCACCCGCTTTAATAGCCTCTTCTGCTACTCTCGCTTTATATGTATCAATCGACACCACACAGTCAAATTCTTTGGTGATCGCTTCAATAATCGGCACCGTTCGTTCAAGCTCCTGTGCCAATGAAACTGGCGCATGCCCTGGTCGCGTTGACTCCCCACCGATATCAATAATTTTCGCCCCATCACGAAGCATTCCTTCCACACGTTCAAGGGCCGCATCCATCTGCCCAAATTTTCCACCATCCGAAAAGGAATCTGGTGTTACATTTAAAATACCCATGATCACCGTTTCTTTATGAAAATCCATTTCCGTCTTGCCAAATTTGTACACACCACGCGCATTCGCTAATTCCATTAATTGTCGCCTTCTTTCATACCCTCAATCGCCTGTCTATATAATTCATGAAGCTTTTGATAATAATCCCCTGAAGCCCCTCGAAGCAAGTGGTCCCCGATTGCCGCTAACGGTACGAGCTCCTGCACAGCATTCGTGACAAATACCTCGTCCGCAGATTCCAGATGCTCTTTGCCATAAAAACCTTCATGAACTGCAATCCCAGCAGACCTAGCCAACTCGGTGATAAACGCACGCGTCGTTCCTGGCAAAATTCCCGTTTTAATCGCCGGTGTGAATAATTCGCCATCCCTCAGCCAAAAGACGTTTGACGTCACACCTTCCGCAACAAATCCTTCACTTGTCACAAACAGTCCCTCTACGTCTTTTAGCGAAGGCAATTCCAACCGCCCGCGCACATTATTTAAGAAATTATGTGATTTGTGACGCACTGTACTTTCTGGTAGATTGCGCGGCGTATCGAGCCAAACCGCCCTTTTCACCATACCTGGAACAGCCAGAGCCAACTCTTTTCTGAACAAAATAACATTCGGCGTTGCATACATTGAAGGTGCTAGACCTATATCGTGGACACCCGCTGAAACATTGAGACGAAAATAGCCATCTGTATTCCCCGACTTTTCATCAAGCGTCTTTACGACAGCTAGAATTTCCGCATTTGTATAAGGCATCGCAATTCGGTACTCCGTGAGGGCAGCATGTAAACGCTCCATATGCTCATCAAACAACAATACGTTGCCGTCGTATGTCCGAAATGTTTCAAAAAATCCTGCTCCATAAAGAAAACCGTGATCAAACGGAGATATTCTCAAATCCTCCGCTCGCGTGAATTCACCATTCATCCAACACCACATACTACACCCTCCGTTGTCAATGTTCCGCCATCGCTTTTGCCTGCCATAACGCTTTTGCTTTATTCAATGACTCGATATACTCGGCTTCCGGCACTGAATCAGCGACCAAACCAGCCCCCGCCTGAATATGCGCGATGCCATCTTTGATATAGGCCGTGCGGATCACAATATTCAACTCCAGATCCCCGTTAAAGCCGAACCAACCAATCGACCCTGTATATAGACCTCTACGCGTCGGCTCCAATTCCTCGATGATTTCCATCGTCCGCAATTTAGGAGAACCTGTAATGGATCCCCCCGGGAAAACGCCTTTAATAATATCCGCATTCGATATACCGGATGCCGCCGTTCCGCGAACATTCGATACTAAATGCATGACATGTGAATATTTTTCCACGACCATAAATTCGTCTGTTTCCACTGTCCCCGGTGCGCAAACACGCTCGAAATCTTCCTTTTCCAAGTCGACTAGCATAATATGCTCGCCCGTCTCTTTATCATTCGACAATAACTCCGCCTTCAGCGCGGCATCTTCTTCATCATTTACCCCTCTAGGTCTTGTCCCACCAATCGGTCGCGTACTTAATTCATCCCCGCGTTTTTTAAGCAATAACTCAGGCGAGCCTGAAACGACCGCAAATTCCGGAGCGCCAATCGACGCCATATAAGGCGATGGGTTAAATGAACGAAGCGCCTCATACATGTCAAGCGGTTGCGCCGCCAATGGCTTTGATTGTCGTACAGATAAATTCACTTGCACAACATCGCCACTGGCAATATAGCTTTGCACATCACGTACCATTTGCTCAAATTGCGGTCCCGTTACTGCTACTTCAAGGTCATCTGATGCCGAAGAAACTTCGACCGCTTTTCCTGGCGCGAAAACTTGTTTTTTCAATCCCTCCGAAGCTGCAGCTAGCCATTCACTTTTCAAATTTTCAACTTCTAAGTCACGATTCGGCAGCGCCATAAAATAGGCGGTTTCCGCTTGCATATCCAACACAGCCCAGCGATCAAATAAATAGAAATAGAGGTCAGGTGTCTCCAAATCATCTACTGAATCTACCAGGATTGGTTCATAGCGGCGCGCATAATCATAGCTGATGAAACCCATTAATCCACCTTGAAAATCCGGCAACTCCGAAATTGTCTCCATTTCGAATGAACGGGCGATATCGTTCAATAACGCCAACGGCTCTCCTTGGCGTACTTCTTCTGTTCCATCGCGCCAAACAAGTTTTAATTTATCACCTTCAAGTGTTTGCAATGTAACAAGCGGATCAATCCCAGCCATACATAACGCACCACTCCGTCCACTTTCAAGGAGTAAGTGACGCTCATTTTGATGCGCCAATTCTTTATACGCATAGAAAAATTGTTCTTTCGTCATTTCCGCCGTTGTATACACTGGTTGTTGTCCTTGCATCCTTATTCCCCCTGCTTAACAATTAGTATCTTCATTTTACCTCTTAAAAGGCATTTCACGCCACTAAGAAAAGCGCTGGAGTCTAGGCAAAAAAAAGAAGGAGCACCTTGGCTCCCCCTCCTTCACTATTACTCTTCGTCGAATTGATAAAGCGGTGTACTCAAATAACGTTCACCGTTCGATGGAAGAATCGCCACAACTTTCTTTCCTTTACCTAGCTTCTTCGCCGCTTGCAGTGCTACGAAAATGGCCGCCCCAGATGAAACCCCACCTAGAATTCCCTCTTCACGCGCTGCACGCCTTGCTGTATCATACGCCTCATCATTTGTTACTAAAGCAATTTCATCATAAATTGCTGTATCAAGAACCTTAGGTACGAACCCTGCACCAATCCCTTGAATTTTATGCGGTCCTGGTTTGCCACCAGAAAGGACAGCTGAGTCTGTCGGTTCAACTGCAATAATCTTAACCTCAGGAAAACGCTCTTTCAAGACACTTCCTGCTCCCGTAATTGTACCGCCTGTTCCAATACCAGAAACGAACGCATCGACACGATCAAGCGCATCTGCAATTTCAGGACCTGTTGTCAAACGGTGAATTTCCGGATTTGCTTCATTATTAAATTGCTGTGGAACGTACCAGCCATTCTCTTTCGCTAGTTCATCCGCCTTAGCAATGGCACCTTTCATTCCTTCAGCACCTGGTGTCAAAATAAGATCTGCACCATATGCACGCAACAAATTACGACGTTCCGTACTCATCGTATCTGGCATGACTAGCACAGCTTTATATCCTTTTGCAGCCGCAATCATTGCAAGACCAATCCCCGTGTTTCCACTTGTCGGCTCAATAATTGTACCACCTTCTTTGAGATCTCCGGATTTTTCAGCCGCTTCAATCATCGCAAGTGCAATACGATCTTTCACACTAGAACCCGGATTGAAGTACTCCAGTTTCAAATAGACTTCTGCATCCTCCGGTCCCGTCAATCTATTCAATTTAACAAGTGGTGTCTTTCCAACCAAGTCTACAACAGAGTTTCCAACTAACGTCATCCTTATCCTCTCCCAATCCCTACTATTTTGATATGCTTTGTTTAATTAATGATACTATCATATTATGCTCGTTGTCAAATGATTCCTTACATTTATTTTGCATCAGTCTCTAGCCAAAAAAACTGTTCAGATTTACCGATTATAATCAGCTTCTGAACAGCACTGTTATTTACTATAAAACCACTTGGCGTCAAATTCATCCCAAAATGCCTCCGGGTTCACAGATTGCGGAAGTTGCTCCAATGCAAGCTCACGTCTAATATGACCGTTTACCTCATTCAATGTAAATGACTGACCTTCTATCACTTCACTTACATGGATAACCGCAAACGTACCGTCACTCAAAGTGATAACTCCACTCGTTGAAGCACTTTTCATATCGACTGCCGCCTTTACAATTTCCTTATCGATGGCATCAGTCGATTTATTCACATAACCAATGTCTCCACCAAGACTTGCGGAAGCAAAATCCGTTGAACGTTCTTTCGCTAGCACATCGAAGCTCGATCCTTTCGACAGCTCCTCCACGGTTTGCTTCGCTTCGTCTTGCGTCGGAACAACGATAATGGCCGTTCGATAGGCAGTTGAAATATTATAAAGTGAAGCATTTTCATCATAATGCTCCTCAATCGCAGCATCCTCAACGACGATGTCCTTCGTCAGCACTTTTTCAAGGATGAGATTGGCACGAATTTTTTGACGCATTTTCTCCATATCTAAACCTGTATAGGAGCGACCATCCACCGAGCGAATAAGTGCTACTTCGAGGTCGATTTCTTTGTCAGATACGTCGATTTCATGTCGCTTCGCAGCGACCTCCATCACCTTGTTATTGACAAGTTCAAGCAGAGTCTCACGCCCTACTTCCTTTTCCATCGCGGTCATCCATTGTTCTCTCGTGATCGGCTCGCCCGCAACCGACGCCACTTCCTCACCCGTCTGTTTAGGCTTCTGATCGGGTATCAGCCAGCCAATAAACCACAAAACATTAAAAGCAAAGAGGATACCTATTAACAGAAGGAGCGGTTTCGTCTTTAGTTTGCGCTTTTGCGAACTAGCCAGTTCCGATTTAGGATTCCGACTGTATTTCATTGATAAAGCCTTCCAATTCTTCCTTCGGATATACATACGTCTCCAGACAGAAATGGCAGTGCGCTTCCGCTTTTCCATCCTCATCAATCATCTCACGAATTTCTTGCTCTCCAAGTCCAATAATTGCATCGCCAAATCGTTCCTTTGAACAATTACACGTAAACGCAACATCCATCCGATCCAGTATCTCGACATTTTCTGCGCCGAGTACTTCGCCAAGAATTTCCTCCGGCGTTAAACCACGGTCAATCAGTTTAGAAATCGGTTCGACAGTAGAAATACGTTCTTCCACTTTCTCAATCGTTTCATCCGTCGCCCCTGGCATCACTTGGATAACGAAACCCCCAGCTGCTTTCGCCGTATTATCAGGATTCACAAGAACACCAAGTCCTACGGCGGAAGGTACCTGTTCAGAAACAACAAAGTACTCTGTAAAATCTTCAGCAATTTCACCCGAAACAATTGGTACTTGACCTGTAAAGAAATCACGCAAGCCAAGGTCTTTGACAACCGTCAACATACCTTCAGTTCCAACTGCACGTCTCACATCGAGTTTTCCTTGGTCATTCAAATCGAAATGCGTTTGCGGGTGTGTTGCATAACCGCGAACTTCTCCGTGCGCATTCGCATCAATAATCATTGAACCAATCGGGCCACCGCCCTCAATTTTAATTGTCAGCTTATCTTCACCTTTTACCATTGCTCCCATCATCACAGCTGCAGTCATAGAACGACCTAAAGCAGCCGTCGCTGTTGGCCACATCGCATGGCGGCGTTGAACCTCGGCAACAGTCTCTGTAGAACGAACTGCATAAGCTCGAATTGTCCCATCGAACGCCAACGCTTTTACTAAATAATCACTCATAAGTCATATTCTCCTTTTACATGTTTCGTTCGTAAATTAAATGAAGCCCTTTTAACGTCAGGAAATTATCAACAACATCAATAACCTTCGTTTCACTTGCAATCAAATCGGCAAGACCGCCAGTGGCAATAACGGTCGGCTCTACCTTACTTTGTGCTTTCATACGCGCAACGATTCCCTCAACTTGCCCAACATACCCATAAACAATTCCCGCTTGCATCGCTGCAACCGTATTTTTTCCTATAACATGATCCGGCTTTGTCAATTCAATACGCGGCAATTTAGAGGCTCGATCAAATAAAGCTTCCATCGAAATACCGATACCAGGCGCAATTGCTCCGCCCATATATTCTCCTTTTTCATTGACAAAGCAGTAGGTAGTCGCTGTTCCAAAATCGACAACGATTAGCGGGTAGCTGTATTCGTGAATAGCGGCAACAGCATTTACAATGCGGTCCGCACCTACTTCACGTGGATTTTCATACTTAATGTTCAAGCCCGTTTTAACGCCCGGCCCAACAATCAGTGGTTTTTGATTAAAATACTTTCTGCACATCTGTTCAAGCGGAAACATTACCGGTGGTACAACCGATGAAATGATAATGCCTGTCACATCCCCAAAAGTGATGCCAACGTGAGTAAACAGCGATTTAACCGCCATCGCATATTCGTCTTCTGTCCGATGTCTATACGTTTCCATACGCCAATGATGCTTAAGTTGCCCTTGCTCATAGACCCCAAGAACAATATTGGTATTCCCAGTATCCAACACTAAAATCATAATGGTTTCCTCGCTAACTTCGATGTTTTCCAACACATCATACCACAGACAGACAACTAGAAAAAAGCTGACTGCTTCAAAAGAAGCAATCAGCTCTAATTCATCATTCAATCTTCACGTTTTTCTTCAATCGGTTTAAGCGCTGGATCCGTTTCGGATTCTTTTGGCAAGTCACCAATTGATGGATCCGTAGACGCCCCAGTCGACTCAGAGATAACTACCTCATCATCTTCTCTTTTCGAAATATCTACATTCTTAGTATCTTCATCTAAATTGTCCAAGCCATAACGGCCATACGGACGATCAGGCAATGTACCATGATCTTTTAAATGGTTAATTTGCTCAGCATCGAGTGTTTCAACTTCCATAAGCGTTGTCGCAATCAAATCGAGCAACTCACGTTTTTCTGTAAGGATCTCTTTTGTACGTGCATATTGTTCCTTGATAATACGTTGCATTTCTTGGTCAATTTCATAGGCAATCGACTCGGAATAATTTTGCTCAGAGTTAAAGTCACGTCCAAGGAATACTTGCCCTTGAGATTGACCGAATTGCATCGGACCAAGCTTGTCACTCATCCCGTACTCTGTAACCATCGAGCGTGCAATACCTGTTGCGCGCTGGAAGTCATTATGAGCACCCGTAGAAACTTCGCCGAGAACGATTTCTTCTGCTACACGACCACCAAGAAGTCCTGAAATTTTATCCAAAAGCTCTGGTTTCGTCATGAAGTAACGGTCCTCTTTCGGAAGCATGACAGCATAACCGCCCGCCTGACCGCGTGGAACAATTGTTACCTTATGGACGATTTCCGCATCGTCAAGCGTTAATCCAACAACGACGTGACCCGCTTCGTGGAAAGCTACGATATTACGTTCTTTTTCAGAAATAACGCGACTCGTCTTCGCAGGACCCGCAATGACGCGGTCTGTCGCCTCATCGATATCTGACATATCAATTTTCACTTTACTACGTCTCGCAGCAACTAGTGCTGCTTCGTTTAGCAAATTTTCAAGATCCGCACCAGAGAAACCAGGCGTACGCTGCGCAAGTGCCTTCAAGTTGACAGTATCGTCAAGCGGCTTATTTCGTGCATGCACTTTTAGTACAGCTTCTCTTCCTTTAACATCCGGACGACCTACTGTAATTTGACGGTCAAAACGTCCTGGACGAAGAAGTGCTGGGTCAAGGATATCCGGACGGTTTGTCGCCGCCACGATGATAATGCCTTCATTTTCACCAAAACCATCCATTTCAACAAGAAGTTGGTTCAATGTTTGTTCACGTTCATCATGTCCACCACCAAGACCAGCGCCACGTTGGCGACCGACCGCGTCGATTTCATCGATGAAAATGATACAAGGTGCATTCTTTTTCGCATTTTCGAATAGGTCACGTACACGTGATGCACCGACCCCTACGAACATTTCTACGAAATCAGAACCAGAGATCGAGAAGAACGGTACTCCCGCTTCACCTGCAACCGCACGTGCTAGCAACGTTTTACCCGTACCAGGAGGTCCAACAAGTAGAATTCCTTTTGGAATACGCGCGCCGACTTCAACGAATTTACGTGAATCTTTAAGGAAGTCAACAACTTCCACAAGCTCCGCCTTTTCTTCGTCTGCTCCGGCCACATCTGTAAACCGAACTTTTTTCTTATCATCTGTATGCAGCTTCGCCTTACTTTTACCGAAATTCATCACACGGCCACCGCCGCCACCTTGTGCTTGATTCAACAAGAAGAAGAATAAGATGAAGATAATGATGAATGGTACAAGACCTGTAAAGAAGGATACCCAAGCGCTCGTTGAAGGTGCTTCAAGTACTTTAATTTTTGATTTATTGGCGATACTACGAATATCAGCCATCAAAGCCTCATCGGTTTGCGGAATGTTCGTTATAAACGTTTCGCCTTCCTCATACCCTTCTAACTCACCTTTAACTTGATAGACGGCTTGAACAGGTTGGATCTCCATGCTCTTAATTGTTCCGTCTTCCATCGCAGCGATGAACTCACTGTAGTTAATTTCTTCCGTTTTCGGATTTGTTTTGTTTAGTGAACTGAATATCCCCATGATTGCTAGGAAAATTAGTCCGTATAGTAGAAAGTATCGAAGTATTCGATTCATCCCAAGCCTCCTCATTTCATTCAAACAGAAAACTAGTGTAAATCTTATCATAGGTCTGATTCAACCTACAAAGAAAATGCCTTATTTAGAAGTTAGTTTTCCGGAAAGTTTAGAAAGAATAGATTTCCTTTTTCAACACGCCAATATAAGGTAAGTTTCTATATTTTTCTGCGTAATCCAATCCGTAACCAACGACGAACGCGTCCGGTACAACGAAACCAACATAGTCCGCCTTCAAATCTACCTTCCGGCCAGTTGGCTTATCCAGTAGTGTAACAATTTTAATGGAGTTTGCTTTTCTATATTTCATCAGCTCAACGAGATAACTTAACGTTTTCCCACTATCAATAATATCCTCAATGATGAGCACGTCGCGTCCTTCGACACTTGTGTTCAAATCTTTGACGATTTTCACTTCGCCTGATGAAACAGTTGCATTGCCATAGCTTGATACATCCATGAAATCAAGTTCAATGTATGCATCTACACGCTTGATAAGGTCACTCATGAAAGGTAGAGCTCCTTTAAGCACACCAATTGCAAGTGGGAACTTATCTTGGTATTCCTTGGTCAAAGTGGCACCAAGCTCATGGATTTTCTCTTCAATCTGTTGTTCTGTTATTAAGACTTCTTCGATATCTTTCCCTAACATCGAAATTCCTCCTCTTTCATCTAACATCCAAGTCAATTAGCACTTTCTCGTAAGAACTATGTAATGACTCTGCTTTGTCCTGTTGCGTGAAAAGGCCACACCATAACGCAACCCCGGAATCGCACAAACCTCTCCTAGTGCTGTAACAATGATTGGTAAGCGATCACGTTCAGCTAATTCCACCTTATCGTCGATAAATAGCCGAGATAAACGTTTCGAATGGCTCATACCTGGTAACAAGATCCGATCGCCATCTTCTCTTTGTCTAATACGTAAAGGAAAAGCGGCATCGGGCAGATCAAAATACATTATGTCGGCTGCACCTATGAATAATTCTGCATTGCTATCATCCACCGTATTCCAGTAAAGCTCTACTTCATGCCCCCAACGAGTCCAGCTACCTTGCGGGAATACTCGCTCCATCGACATTTCCTCGAGCGATACCTCTCGAGCAAACATCAGCTTACTATATGCCCGTATAAATCGAAAGCCGCGTGGAAGGTTGATGGATACAGTGCCATCCTGCGATCTGATGTGATGTAATAGCTGGCTTATAAGCACGGAATTGTATTCAACGGGTACACTTTCCCCATCATAAAGATACTTCAATAGTAGTGTAATCACCCGCCTTTGTAAAGCAAGGTGCATATCAGAAAAAGCATCACTGTCAACGACGGGGAGTCCTTCCGCTGTGAATTCAACGATTCTTTCAAACTGCTCCATCGCTAACTTTTCGAGTAGTTCTCCATCTTGCTGAAGCCAGCCGGTCATTTTCACTACATTTTTAGCAGCTGCAGCGTTTTCACGTAGTATAAACGGGACGATATGGTGACGATAACGGTTGCGCATGTAAGCATCACTTTCATTACTCGGGTCTTCGCGGTATTGTAAGGCATGCTCTTCAACATATAAGTAAAGCTCTGCTTTCACAACAGAAAGAAAAGGACGAATGACAATGCCGCCATCGACGTCCCGCTTCACAGGCATACCAGACGGCTGCCGCCCTTTCGCTACTTGCATTAGGACCGTTTCTAGCTGATCCTCCGCATGGTGCGCAGTCACCAAAACTGTGTAGCCTTGTTGTTGCATGACCTCCGCGAATAAGGCATATCTCCCTTCGCGGCACACAGCCTGTACATTGCCGCCTTCCTGCTCCAGTAATTCAGGAACAGGGACACGACCACCAAAAAACGGAATCCCAAGCCCCCTACATAATTCTTCAACAAAAACACCATCTGCCGCCGATTCCTCTCCACGCAGCATATGATCAACATGAATAGCTGCGACTTCAATATCCATTCTATCACGATGCGTAGCCATGAAATGTAGTAGCGCAACCGAATCGACACCACCTGAACACGCGACAAGAACACGACTTCCAGGCTCAATCAGTGCCCACTCTTTGATAAATTGAAAAATCGACTGTTTAAATGTATCCATTGCATAAGCACCTCATTTATTACATT
>NZ_JAWLIR010000039.1:0-47045 GCF_033485195.1 Sporosarcina beigongshangi | reverse complement strand
AGCGCAACCGAATCGACACCACCTGAACACGCGACAAGAACACGACTTCCAGGCTCAATCAGTGCCCACTCTTTGATAAATTGAAAAATCGACTGTTTAAATGTATCCATTGCATAAGCACCTCATTTATTACATTTCATCAATTACGCCTCGGCGTAATTGCGTCGGGATTTTGAATTGTGCATAGCACAATTAACTCCCCCAAAAATCCCTGACATCCGCCGGAGGCTTAACTTGAATCAACAAATGTATTTGCTGATTCAAGTTAAATTTTACCCTTAGAATACCCTCACTTCAAGTTATGCGAAGCAAGGGTATGCCTATCGTATTACTTTTCAAGAAATAATTTGTGAGTAAGGCGTGAAGCTGGACCACTTCGGAAGGACATGGTCAATCTTCATCACTAATACTGTTCGATCATCTGCCACCACTCCAAACTTACGCTCCATTTCACTGACAATGCGATCCGCGATTTTATCACAATCGAACTCTTCGTATTTGTCGAGCGTGCCATACAAAATTCTCTCTTGCTTCTCAAGTGCTACCTCCCCATTAAACATTCCATCCGTCATCATTAAAATAATATCCCCCGCCTTCAATTGTTCATTTTTCGCTTCAACAGAAAAGGACGGGAGAAATCCGACAGGGACAGACTCGCTATCCAATCTTAAAAAGTCATCTCCGCGCTTAATATACGTGCTCATAGAACCCGCCTTCCACGACCAAAGCCGACCATCCTGCAAATCAATCAACGCCAAGTCAAGCGTTGCATACATATCATCCAATCCATTCAATGACATCATATAATGTAGCGTATGCATCGCCGTTTCTGGATCCATTTTACGGTCCAAGCATTCTCGCATTAACCGGATTACCTTACGACTCTCCCGATAAGCGTTCAAATCCTGACCCATGCCATCCGACAGCAAAACGGCCGTAAGTCCGTCATGAATCGGAAACACCTCATAGGCATCTCCCGCTTGAAACGACTCACTCCCCGCTGTCGCGACAATTCCGTAATCGAGTGCGAAGCGGACGGCTGAACCAAATGTTAGTTGAATATGCGGGAATGGTTGCTGCTGCACAATCGACTTTGCGACTTGAAACGGCTCGTCGTACATTTCTTCAAGAACAGGTAAAATAAGTCGTTCCGCCACAGTCGTATCCGTTTCAAAATCCGACCTTTTTTCTGGGATGCAACAAACAATACGACGTGCTCCTCGTTCCCCCGATAAAATATCTATTTGAAAATACTCAATGTTTTTCTCTTGAAGTCGCTTGGCAAGCTCATCTTCCGCAGGCTTGTACACAGATAAATCCTCTTTCACTTCATTCATAATCTTATCCAAATGCGTGCTCATATCCCGCAATTGAAGCGCTAGCATTTTTCGACCATGCTGAAGCTGGCCTGTCAATAGACGAGTTGTCGCCTGCTCCTCCAATTCTGTTACAAGTCCGTTAAACCGAATACATTTATACTTTATCTTATCTTCAACGCGATGACGCGAGGCTTTTTTTGTCGGAGAGTACGTCGATTCCCATTCATACAATAGCCTGGCCATATCTTCATCCGCCGATTCCCAGCATTTTGCATAACGAAAACAAGACGCACACGTTTTAGGGATTACTTGGGGAATCGGTTCTTCCTGATTCCCCCTGGAGGAAAATCGTCCGCCAACAAGCGTTGACATGAATTCGGAGAACTGCTGGAAATCCACCAATTGTTCATCCAAACGTTCCGCCAACCATTTTTGACGTTTTTCTGTGGACTCCTGTTTTTCTGGATAGAAGACACTGCGAATAGCCCCTAGCTTTTGCGATGGAATCAATAAAAAGAGAAGCGTCGCAATACCGATTGTGACAAAATGCGAGCTATCTAACGGCAATGTCAAATCATATAGAAGGAAAAAGAGCGATACAGACGCTCCCCCTATTACAATCCCAATTTTTCCAAAACGACTGAGCGTACCTGCGACAAAGCCTGTCATCCCATATACAGCCATCATACCGGTAAATGATAACTCTGCTACTCCAATAATCGCGGCGATAATCATCGCAATCGTTGTTGCAAATGGTAGCCCCCCTATTAACGCAGAAAGCAAAATCGTGAGATGAATAAGTGTTCCAGCCACTGATACATAGCCCAGCATAAGTCCACTCATCCCCGTAGTCGCCATCGCCCCAACTAGACAAGCAGCGGCGAGGCGTTCCGGCGTCCACTTGCCAAAAAAGATTCGATCCACGGGCGGAAATGCGATAAATAGAAAAAAAGTCATGATTAATGCTAGTATTGCCTCAAAACCGATAGATAATTGGATGTTGATAGGCGGCTGCCCTACATACATGACAAATTGCCATGATACTTGCACTAGGATGATACAGCCAGCTACGGTTAATGGCACTGATTTTCGGAAGAACGGGTATCTGACAACTGTATTGAAAAGGGCAAGTAACAGTAGCTGAATAACTGCCTGTCCTACACCTAAAAAAGCACTCCCTACCATCCCTCCAACAAAAACCCACACGAGGTATTTTTTAAAGCGTGCTCGTGCTAGAGCCCAGACAGGAAGGAAAAAGGGCACCGCTGCGTCAAATAACACAGCTTGCGACAAGAAAAAGGTGCCAAACAAAAATAAGGTTGCAACGAGCATGTCAATTTTGTGCTTCTTAAACATTCCGATATACATACGAATTGGCTGACCTACCGGACGTGTCACGCTGTCTATCAATTTCATTTCCCATTCCCCCTATGTCTACTATGCTCCCAGTATACATAGGGAAACGGCGGGAAATTGTCTGTTCGTGACGACTACAAAACAAAATGTTTCGACTCGTTACGAACTATTTTTCTTTTTTCCTACGATAGCTTGACACTATGATAGTTCGCATGTAATATAAATATTGTTGTTCTGGAAGAAGATACAATCACGGCGGCGTAGCTCAGCTGGCTAGAGCGTACGGTTCATACCCGTAAGGTCGGGGGTTCGATCCCCTCTGCCGCCATACTGAAGTAAGCATAGTGCTTGTTGGAGCTAGACATCGGCTTCATATCTAAAAAAGCGACAGACATCGGGATTTCCCCATTGTCTGTCGCTTTTGTATATGACATATATTTTTTATTGAATTGAAACAGCTAGCAAGTTACCCTCTTCTTGCGCCGCGGCCACCGCGTTTCGATTCTGTCGCTCTCTTCAAAGTCGAGAGGCGTTCTTCACTATCCTTCATGAACTTTGCCATTTTCGTTTCAAAATTCTCTGGACGATCCACCGGGCTAGGACGACCACCTTGGCGAGGACGTTGAGGGCGTTGCGGACGTTCTGGACGTTGCTCAGACTCAGGCTTCGCTTTACGAATCGATAACCCAATTTTACCGTCTGTTCCTACATTCATCACTTTCACTTCAACCATGTCGCCTACTTTTAAATGTTCGTTAATGTCTTTGACATAGTTGTCTGCCACTTCACTAATATGGACAAGACCTGTCGCACCCGTCGGTAGCTCAACAAATGCTCCGAAGTTTGTGATTCCTGTTATTTTCCCCTGTAACTTGCTGCCTACTTCAATTGACATAAAAAAAATGCTCCTCCTTAGAATTTAAGCGGGCTCCTTTTAGGAGCCTTGCAACCGTATTAATGATTCTGTCAATTACGCCTCGGTGTAATTGCGTCGGGATTTTTAATTGTGCTCGCACAATTAACTCCCCTAAAAATCCCTGACATCCGCCGGAGGCTTAACGTGAATCAGCAGGGGATTTCTGCTGATTCAAGTAAAAAATACAGAATCCCTACTCTTATTATAGCCAACAAAAAAAGAGTGTCAATAAGACTACTCTTTTCCGTCGTCTTTTTTATCGTTTTTCTTCTTATTTTCTGGCACGGAGAAAATAATCTCATTATTTTCAGACAAAAAGTATTCTTTCCGCGCAAGCTTTGCAATATAATTATCGTCATCCAATTTAACAAGCTGCCTTTTCAACATTTCTTGTTCTTCTTGTACGACTTCAAGCTGCGCAAGCACATCCTTCCGCTGCTGCTCCTTTACCGCCAAAACCTGCTTTTGTTTGATTTGCATTTGTATTAAACCGCCAAAGGTAACAGCTACGATAATGGCAAACACCGTCAACCTGCGATATAACCTTACTTTCCTTGCATTTTTTCGATTTTCTTTCTGTTGCAGGGAACGGACATATTCAGTTTGAATCGTTGCAACCGTTGCCGGCGATTTTCTCTGCTGCTTTTGTTCCAAGTCCCGCACGTCCTCTCATCACATCACCATCGTTAGTCTATCGATTATATATCATTTCTTCCTCTTATTAAAGAGGTTTCTCGAAATGATGCGGAATAGCTTCACGAATGGGGTGAAAAGAAACACGACAATCTTAATTATCATACGAAAGACTTGCTGGATAATCGACATAACCAACCGAATAATGAACCATAACGGTTTGATGAAAATCATCAAGATGATTCTCCCGAGCAAACGGCATGGCTTATAAAATAAACTAGCATACAATAGCAGTCCACTAATCTGCGCAAACGGGTCATACATTCGCCATGCCCCGTCCCGAACAAGAAAAAGGACATAAAATGTCCCGCATCCGACAACAAACCAGCCAATGACCTCAAACCATACCGCACGCCTTCTAATGAATGACTTCTTTCCGGCATGCGCAGTTCCAGTCCCAATCATATCCATGAATGCCCCGGCAACAATACCTGTCCCAATCATTGCAAGTAGACTAAGAAACTGAACGGATAGACTCATCCAAACAATTTATGGAGGAAGTTCCGCGAACCTGCTTCTTCTTCGTCATATTGGATGGTGGCAACCGTGCCTTCCAATGTGAGAAGTCCTTTATCGACATCGAGATGGACGATGCGCAGTTCCTCTCCGCGTATTTGCAGCAATCCTTGCGATGTCCGAATCAAAAATTCTTCTTGATCGAAGCGATCGATTGATTTTACTGATGTGAGATCCATCCTCTTTCTGTTGCGCATTGTCACAACATGATCACCTGATGGGATTGTGTACGTAGGACTGTCCGTCTGGAATTGCATATGATGCTTCCCCCTTCGCTTGTATGTTCACAGTCATCTTATGCTAAGGACTAAAAAAACATGACAGGAGAATTTCTCTGTCATGTTGGTTAAGTTCATATCGATTGATGAACTTTTTACTTGTTTAATATACCCGAGAGAAGAGATTGGAAAATAAAGAATAGAGGGCTTTCTATAAAGAGTGTAAGTCCCCGAAGATGTAATTTCGGGGACTCTGGCACTTTGTACGATGTATTCCTTCTTTACTTTTTTAAAATCACAAATGGAAACACTAGTAGATAGGGAAGGCTTCAGCAACCAAAATTGCAGCTTTACAAATGCTACCAGCCCCTCTCTCAAAACCGAAAATCAACATCGTAACAATAAATGTGCTACATCCATGTCATCCTGGATAATATCAAGGTATCTTACCATGACGCTTTCAGGGCTATGATTGAACATCTTCATCTAAAAAAAATCCAATTAATAGGGGTAGTTTTGTTTTAGCAGAAGGAAGAGACCATTCGTTCCCACAATGGTTTAATTTTAACTGGGTCTGCAACGCAAGATAAAACCCATTCAGTTTCATTGGACAACAGTTCACATATAAGCTGAGCTGCATGTTTATGTTTTTGGGGTGTCATATTCTTAAAGACCTGATTAATGACACGGACGACGCCTTCTGGAAGTGATGTCTCAATTGTTTTCATTCCCAATTGTGCCCTGTCCGGATTGTACCTGTGAAGTAACACTCTTGATAAATGCGTCATGACATGGTGGAGCATACTTACTAACCAAATATCATTGCCCCGAGCAGACGATTTCTTATATTGAAAAAGGAACCATGCAACATCGTCGACAGCATCCTGAAACTCATTATCGGATAATTTCAGATTCTGGTTTTGTTTGAATTTCTCTAATTTATTGTTTGGATCGAAGAGGACTTTCATGAAATCCTTTTCGATATATGTGTGTTCTGTGACCGTAAACAGGTCTATATGCACACTTGCTTTGCTAATTGCCAAAACGCTTCGAGTTCGTCCAGTGTCTAGTCGGCCAATCGTGATCCACACACAATCGGAAACTATGTAAATTTATCACGCGTGTTGATTAACCAAAATTATACAGTGTTCAATTGATTTATCCTCCATTGAAAATCTATGGTTTCATTCAAACTAATACGCCACTCAATTGGCAGCTCATCACAAAGAAACATGCGTGTAAAACCTGCAAATGATAAGGGTTTTATGTGCTTTACCTTACTTCCTTGTACATGAATAAATTTCAGTAAAACATAGGCAATCATAGCCGCAAACAATGACTTCGAAAATACGTTTCATAATCGCGTAATCTAACGTTTTCATATGCTTTGACAGTGATGAATGATCCACAGAAATAAGTCCTATACTTGGACCCACATCGGCTGCGTGACGGAGGCTCTTCCATTCATTTGTTGCAGCACTAATCAAATATGAAATGACTGTAGAAACCGTGCATTTTCGGGCTGTATCTGTATAGTTAAACTCCGTTAAAATAGCCTGTAGCTCTGCTTCTGAAAGAAATTTTTGAATCAGTGTGTGGGACGTGGTATTCTTGTTCATGAGAGATTCCTCGTTTCGTCAATGTTGGTGTGGTAACTTACATTGTACAAGAGGGTCTCTCTTTTTTGTAGTTATTTATTGGTAGAAACTAGATAATCAACACGCGTGTTAGAATGTAGGATTTCATTCACTGTCTCTACAATTTCCATTGCTAACTATGTGCATCTTTATCTGAACCTTTTATTGATGTTTGAATGATAATGGTTTTTTGATACTCAGTATTTATATTTCCGAATACGTGCTTATATCTATGTCAACAACGGATTTAATTACATTTTTTGCAATGGACTCAACATCCTTTTTTACTGAATTAAAATATTCTTTATTCTCTTTAACTTTTACCTTCAATTCTATCTCCAAGTTCGAACTTACTGTAAACTCCAAATCCCTATATTTCTCATATTTTTTTCAGTTACCGTATTCAATGCAGAAAATTGTAATTCTTGTTCTTTAGTAGATAAAGGTTCTGGTTCATCCTTATTCGCAACGGGAGTATCAACTTCTGAATGCTTATTTAACATGCTAAATGATGCTATTCCCACTATAAGTATTCCATTAATAATCAATATCCTTTTTAACATATAATCCCTCCTGTTAAGAAGGTAAGGGTGTGCCTCTGCATCTTATTAATTTAGTTTCGTATATTTTAAACTTAAAAAGCTAACAATGGAATTAATATGGAATTTTACCGTTCTTCCAAAAATGCTTTTTTACATTTAGAGGTGAGGGATGTACATGTTTTGGAAAAAACAATCAAATGAAAATAAGCCTGTTTCTCAATCAAACGCAGAATCAGAATTATCAGTAGAGGCTCTAAAAAAAGCCCTCGTTCAAATGGATGATGCGGAATTTGTGGAAATCAACATTTCTGAAAATCAAAATGTTGATCTTATCTACGTAAGAACCCTGATTGACCAAGAAAGATTAAATGAAAGCATTGTAAAACCTTTATATAACTGTTCCAAACAATCCATTCAGGAATGCATTGTTCACTCAACAATAAACTCCATTTCCACTTTTAAAGAGGCAAAAAAGCAGCTGTTTAAAGGATCTGTCTTGTTATTTGACTCTTCGTCAAACCTTTGGTTCGCTATCCCTTTAGAAAATCCACTTGGACGTGCAATTGAACCATCCGATACTGAAACCATCCTTTTAGGAGCAAAAGACAGTTTTAGTGAACAGCTAGAACAAAATATTACGCTCATTCGTAGACGTCTTCCAACACCTGATCTGAAAACAGAGAAGTTCACCGTTGGTTCTTTAAGTGAGACAAATGTGGTTTTATTGTACATAGAAGGGCTGACCAATCCAGAATTTGTTTCAACCGCCAAAAAGAAGATTTCGGAAATTAATTATGATCTCTTCTCTGATTCTTCTCAAGTAGCGGAATTCATGGAGGAACATCAAGATAGTATTTTTCCTCAGTTTCAGCAAACTGACCGACCTGATGTTGTTGCTTATTCTCTGGGATTAGGAAAAATTACGATTCTGGTAGACAATACACCTTTTGCTCTCGTTGCCCCAATTACTATTTTTCATTTGTTCCAATCACCAGAGGATTATATTAATCGATGGGTAGTTGCCAGTTTTTTGCGCATCATCCGATATGTAAGTTTTATTCTGTCTATCACATTGGTCCCATTCTACGTGGCTTTAACAACTCATCACTATCAAATGATTCCTTTACAAACACTTTTCATCTTGGTGGAGTCAAGGAGCAAGCTTCCGTTTACTCCTTTTTGGGAAGCATTTATCATGTTGATTTTTATTGAAATTATAAAAGAAGCAAGTTTAAGGATGCCAACAAAGACTGGTCAAACGCTTGGGGTTATTGGGGGCATTGTAATTGGTCAAGCAGCAGTTGAGGCTGGTTTGGCAAGTAAGGTGTTAATTGTCATGGTAGGGATTTCAACTATCGGATCCTTTCTTTTTCCTAATTACCTTGTGACAAAGGCGAATTCATTGATTCAATTCATTTTTCTTGTATTTTCTTCGTTTCTTGGGATAGTAGGGATTGTTCTGGCAATGATTATCGTTTTAGCCCACCTTAATGGCTTGTCTTCACTCAAGCAGCCATATTTATCCCCTGTTGCCCCTTTCTACGGAAAAGATTGGCTTGACCTATTCATTCGAGGGCCTTTAGTCAAAATGAAGGAGCGTCCAGAACATCTTAAACCGCTGAAGATGAAGAGATATCAAACTAGGAGATGAACTGATGGAAGCCCTTCAATTATTTAATAAGAATGAAACCTATAATGGGTTCTATGTCATGTTGATGGTAAATCGCCTCCAAATGCTTTACTTTTTTTTGATTATGCCAAGGTTTTTGATCCATTCATATATGATTTGGGTGATTATAGCGGTCGGCATATTGTCTCAACTAAACATTCTTCTTTTATCCAAATGGTTTTTAACCCGGTTTTCTAGCGAAGGATACAACGGGTTTGTCCAATTATTCGGAAAAAAACTTGTACGTCTCCTTTCATTCATCGGGTTGTTCTTTATCCTGCTTAAACTTTTCGTGATTATGTTAGGATTCTCGGAAATGGTTCAAATATTTATGTTTCCAGCTACAGATTCAAATTGGCTTATCTTTTTTATTCTGTTGTCTTGTTTGTATGTAGCATGGAAGGGCGTTGAAAAAACTATACGTTTTGTCGTGATTTCATTTTTATGTACATTTTGGATGTTCTTATTCTTTGCTTTTTTCTTCTTTCCTCCAATAGCTCAACTCAGTGATTTGTATCCGATTATTCCAATGGAATTAAGTAGGGATTCCTGGAAAGGAATATTTTTAATTTTATCTTCATTTTCAGGGCCTGAATTTCTGGTATTTTTGGGACCGTGGTTTAAAACAAATAATAAGACATTTCGCTATTTGTCTTATGGCAATGCTCTAACCGTTATAGAGTATGTATCCTTATATATGGCGTCCTTATTCTATTTCGGTTCCAATTATTTAAGCAAAAGTCAATTTCCAATTGTCACTATGGCCCGTTATTTTCAAAATCCAGTAATTGAACGTATTGATATGGTCATGCTTTCTTTGACATTATTTAACATCGTCTTTGCGGTTTCAATTTTTCTACTGTTGTTTTATGGAGCATCTAAAATAGCTAATGGGAAAATGGAGAGACCACCCAGTCGAGTAGGCTTTTTATTCAGTGTATTCATTATTTTAATTGGAATGATTCTTGTGAATGAATGGATTTGGAAATCAGATGAAAAGCAGGTTATTTTACTTAATCTTCAAATTTTAGCAGGAAGCTTAAGTTACTTAGTGGTTCCAATTACTATTATCGTAGTGATGAAGATAAAGGGGGTTAATAAACATGAGACTACGAAAGAAGATGGCTAAAAAATTGTCAATCATATTTATGGCATTATGGTTAACTGGATGTGCCCCTTTTACTGAAAATAACATTATTGAAGAGCTTGCTCCAGTCACATTTTTATCACTTAGTAAAGGGGATGAAGGTAAAATAAAAATCAGTACGATTTTGCCTTCTCTAAGCAAAGAAAAAAAGAGTGTAATGACGGAAGAAGTAAGCTTAATAAAGGAGGGATTAAGGAATTTTAATATAAACTTCTACCAGGAAACAAAAACTGGGCAAATGCGAATGCTGATAATTAATGAAGACCTCGGAAGAAACGAGGGGATTATGTCCATTATTAATGTGTTATTGACTGATCCGGATATTTCTTTGAGAATCTATTTAGTTATCGTAAAAGGAAATTTTGAAGAATATTTGGAAAATCAATTGGACGAACAAGACAATCTTGATTACTCTTTTTACCGAATGCTGAAGCACTATGAGGAAAAAAATCAGGGAGAATTAAGTGTCGTTAATCTACATGAATTTAAAAATTTGTTATATACTCCTTATTCAGATCCTTTCTTACCTGTATTCAAAATAGAAAATGACGCTATCAGCTATGAAGGTACAGCCCTGTTTCAAAATGATAAACTAGTTGAAATAATAACAACTTTTGATGATCGTATCTTCCAGCTGTTACACAACGATCACTACTTAGCAGTTTTACCGATCCCAGAATTAGAAGTTGTTCTAGGTCATGTTAGGTCTAAAACGAAAGTGGATATCAATAAAAGCTTGTCTACAATGACCTATACAGTGAATATAGACTCAAGAATTGAAGAATACCGGGGAGAAAAGCAATTATTTGACCCGAAGGATTTAGAAGATTTAAAAAAAGATATCCAATCCAATCTTGAAAAACAAACACAAGAACTAGTAAAAAAGATGCAAGAATTGAATGTGGATCCATTACAGCTAGGCATTCATACATTAAAACCATTCTCAAAACCAATGGATGAAAAAAAATGGATTGAACTTTTCGAGAAGATGGACATTAAGATTGATTATCAGTTTAATATTGAGCCTTTGACGGATTCAAACGCAAAAAGTTAATTACAATAAAAGAAAAAAACGCACTCACTTGAGAAAATGTACCCTATGAGATAGACACTTAAAAAAAGTCTCTCTTATGGGGTACTTTTATTTATAATGGGAATAACAACGATTATATGTTGACATAAAGAATTCCACCAACAACGCTTGTCGCTTGGGGTTGCCTCCCGCAATAAGCCAGACAGAAGATCACTGTCAGTCTTATTGCTTCGGCTACCCCAGTAAGGCGCCTTCGCTGGAGTTTACAAGAAAAACATAAATCCAACATATATAGATAGAGCGGAGCAGAACTTATATCAAAGAAATTATTTAATGATTAAGAACAAAAAATGCTGAGGAGAAATTCCTATGTAAAGGCTGTTAGTGAAAGGGGAATTACATATATAGATGAATTTAAAGCTATGGCTATTAAAGAATTTGAAGAAGGAAAAAGTTCACGGAGAATCTTTGAAGATGCGGGGGTCGATATTGATATCGTGGGGATTCAACGAGCAAAATCAGCTTTGAAACGCTGGCGTGCAGCCTATAAAGAAAATGGTCTATCTGGGCTAGAAGATACACGTAAATATCATTCAGGACGTCCTTTGAAGCGTGAATTAAGTTTAGATGAAAAGTATGCCAGATTAGAAGCGCAAAATGCCCTTCTGCGTGCGGAAAATGAACTACTAAGAAAGATAGAACTAGCAGAAAGGATGTTGGGGAAGAAAAAGTAAAACTAACAGAGGAACGACAATTCCAATTGATACACACCGTCATCGAAAAGCATGATTTAAAACGAATGGTACGCTACCTTTGTCAATTAGTAGGGGTATCCCGTTCGGGATATTATCGATATTTTTCAGATGAGGAAGTGGAAAAACGACAAACAAATCATCAAGCTGATGAAGCAGTCAAAGCCATCATTTTAAAGGCCATTCATTTTCGACGTCGTCCCAAGGGGGCTCGCCAGATAAAAATGACATTAGAACGCCAGTATCAAATTACATATAATTTAAAACGAATTCATCGTATTATGAAAAAATTTGATATCGTATGTCCGATTCGAAAAGCGAATCCTTATCGTAGGATGGCAAAAGCAACAAAGGAACATCGTACACTACCAAACCTTTTAAATCGCAAGTTTAAGCAAGGGATTGCCGGAAAAGTATTATTGACGGACATTACCTATTTAAGTTATGGGAAAGGAAAACGTGCCTATCTATCCACCATCAAAGATGCGGAAACCAATGAAATTCTAGCCTATGAAACATCCGATAAAATAACGCTAGATATCGCCCTAAATACAATAAAGAAATTAAAGAAGAATGGTAGAAAGCTAGCTGCTGGTGCATTCATCCATCCACTCAGATCAAGGTGTTCATTATACTAGCCCCCACTTCCAAAAGCTTGTGAAGAAAATGGGTTTAGGCCAGTCAATGTCACGTCGTGGGAACTGTTGGGATAACGCTCCCCAAGAATCATTCTTTGGTCATTTTAAAGATGAAATAGATATGAAATCATGTGAAGCTTTGGAAGATGTAAAACGAGAGATAAAGAGTTATATGACCTACTACAATCATTATCGAGGTCAGTGGAATTTAAAGAAGATGACGACTGTAGAATACAGACACCATCTTCTTCAAGTTTCCTAAATATGTTGAATGTATGATTCTTACTCACTTCAGCTGATTGAAGTGGAGAGCGGCGACTCCAGCGGGAACAGCGCGAGCCGAAGACCCCGCAGGAACGCAGTGACGAGGAGGCTGAGGCCGTGCCCGCGGAAAGCGTACGCTCGGAACGGAAATCAGCAGCTGGTTAGATTCTTTAGTTCAGCTTATACAAGGACTTTTTTTAAAATGTCCTTTACAAAGGGTACATTTTAATAATCATGACCGTCTTTTTTATTTATCAAATTCAGGTCTTTTAATTCCGATAATGGTTCTGTAATTTCTAAATTACAGACTTTACAAATTAGTTTCAACTTGTCGTTTCCTCCTTTTATATGCATATGGTTCCAGTCAATGCTACAAATCTGTTTTTCTTCAAGTAAAGCACACCCTTAATTTAAGTAGATTGTTGCTAACAAACATTAATATCCAAAAGTTTCGCCTTCGTTTAATTTCAAAACATGATTGTTAATCGAAACTTTATTATTGCTTTTCCATTCAACATTTATGTTTTCAGTTCTTTTTTCATAATAAATTCTCTTTTTAAACCAAAGTGGTCCATTCAATTCTCCTCTTATCACAAATGTTCCCGCTGCTCCTGCGTCCCAACGATGGAAATCTATGATTAAGCTATTGTCTGGAGAACTCACCCTCTTTATATGTTCATTTGCTCCAAATGATGAAAAAAAGAATGTAAACGATAGCGCTAAAAAAAGTGCGATAGATAACATCGACGACAAGGTTATCGTTAACCAACTTCTTGTTTTTATCCGCCAGTTTCTCTTATCTTTAAGACCTTTAATTCCTAAAATAAAGGCTAGTACACTAATTATAAAGAGAATGTAATTTGGCGGTGAAATTAACCAAGTGTTGTTAATATTGGAATATAACGAATAGAATGCCGCTCTTAAACAAACAAGTATTAAATAAAGAGACCAAAAGTTATATCGTTTTTCCAAAGAACTCATACTATCCCGCCTCTCTAATAAATAAACGTTCATTGCCTTAGAGAATTTGCGCAACATTCCTATTAAACTTAACTGCCGCATTAGTTCGACAATTCATTCGACGCTGAACGGATTTATATGTTGCATGCACCTCTAGTAGACATAACACCGGGAGTCAGAAGCTACGTACCCCCACAGTCACGCGGAAAACACCTTTTGTAATCCCTGTTGCTTCTGTGCACCATTTTAAACAATCACTTCACTACGCTGTTTTCCATTTCCTCACACACCTCGAAAATGAACAAACACCAAAATATTACCGAAAAAAATGTGTGGGGACGCTATAAAATCGCATCCCCACACATCAAGATATCTTCGTAATCATATAGAATCCGTTCAATCCAAAACAGCTATTCACGTAGCACTCATTTTATAATCTCAATCCTCATCATCCACAAATTCAGGTTCCACTTTTTCCAGCTTCTCTTCTTTCAAAATCGTGTACATCGAAGCTGCGTCTTCTTTTTTCGTTGATTCTTTCAATAAATTGATTTTTACCGTGACGATTTTTTGACCGAAACGGATGGCTAATTCATCGCTTTCTTTGACGACGGATGATGCTTTTGCCACTTTGCCGTTGATTGTAATCCGACCTTGGTCGGCTACTTGCTTTGCTAATGTCCGTCGTTTGATTAGACGGGATACTTTTAAAAATTTATCGAGTCTCATTGTTGTTCCCTACCTTTCGCTAATTGCCAAAACGCTTCGAGTTCGTCGAGTGTGTAGTCGGCAAATTCTCCCCGGCCTTCTTTGACACTTGTTTCGACGAATGAAAACCGTGAACGGAACTTGTGGTTGGCGTGGACCATCGCTTCTTCCGGAGACAGCTTGAGAAACCGTGAGATATTGACGATGGTGAACAGCACGTCACCGAGTTCGTCTGTTTGGCTTTCTTTTGTACCATTCTTCACTTCTGCATGGAATTCCTGCCATTCCTCTGCAAACTTATCCAAAGCACCATCAATCGTCGGCCAATCAAATCCCACCTTCGCCGCCTCTTTTTGATAATTAAAGGACGTTAACAGAGCAGATGAATACCGATCTTGCCCATCCAACAGCGATTCCACCTGTGGCTTCTCGCTTTTTTTAATGTCCTGCCAATTTGACAACACCTCTTCGGAGTTCTCTACGCTTTTATCCCCGAAAACATGCGGATGACGGCGAATCATTTTCGCACCAACAGACTCAAGTATGTCTTCCATTGCAAAATAACCATCGTCCTCGCCAATTTGAGCATGTAAAAATACTTGTAGCAAGACGTCACCGAGCTCTTCAATGACTGCATCATCATCCTGTTGCTCAATGGCTTCCAGCAGTTCATGCGCTTCCTCGATTAAATATCTTTTCAACGAAGCATGTGTCTGTTCACGATCCCATGGACAGCCATCAGGTGCGCGTAATGCAGCGATGATTTCACGGAATGTTGACCAATCCTTCAATCGACCTTCCCGTTCGAGCACTGGCGGAACGTACACTGTCGTCAAGTTATCGATGGTCGTTACATGATCCAGCTCGAATAACGGAACTGTACTTAGCTTTTCACCTGTAGAGCCTGCCGCTGTTACAATCGTCACAGGATGATCGTATGCATATTTCTCCATCAATGATAACTTCACTTCCGATGCCACAAATGCATCATACACTTGTCCAATGAGGACATGCTGCGTCATTTGCACATCATCGCGTTTCATATCTGTGCCGTCGAGCAATTGAAAACCCTCGATTGGATCAATGCGTAGCGCCGCAAAAATCGGGTCTAGAAAACTATTTCCCCCGGCAATATTCAGTTCGACAATGCCCGCTTGCTCTTTTTCTACTAATAATTGCACCGTTCGTTCTGCCACTAGCGGATGCCCTGGCACGACATATGTGACTGGTTGTTCGGCACACATAACCAATAGTTCCGCGACGATTTCTTCGTAAACCGACTCGAATGCATCATGTTTTTCATAAATCGCATCGAAGCTTGTCAACTCCACGCCCTCAGCTCTTAATTCAACAATTGCTGGGTGTTGGTCTGTCCGCGCAACGATAGTTGTTGCCGCTTTTAGTTGTCGATAGGTCCCGAGGGCGAGTTGGTCTAAATCCCCAGCACCGAGACCGATAATTGTTATTGAATGCATATTAGTCACCTTTTCTTTGATTCAGTCGTAATTGTAATGTAGCTAAACGTTTGCCGAACGGCAAGAGATACCATTCCTTCTCTGCCATTATACGCGATTTCATAATAACGAGCAGGAAAACGGACGCTCCTAGTGTAACTGCCGTCAATGCAATAACCGTCGCCCCCATCCGGCTTGATAATCCGTCAAATAAAAAGCCGTCCGCTACGACCATCCACGGTAGCACTACTGCAACCATCAGCGCGGTTGCAGCCATGACCCAACCGTAAAACCTGCGAGGCGCAAGCTGGATGGGATGGACCTTTTTAAAATACAGTATGAGTCCTAGCGTAATGACTGCGAAACCGATATTACCCGCAATCGACGCCCCCTTGACGTCCCATAGAGGAACAAGCAATTGATTGGCAATCATTTTTACAACAAGTCCAGCCATCAGCAACAACGTCGGGATTTTCACTTTTCCTGCTCCTTGCAAAATAGCGGTAAGCGGTAAAATCAATGACAGCCAAAAAATTTGCAGCGAAAAAATAATAAGGGCAACAGATCCAGCGCGTGTTTCAAATAGCATTTCATTGACATAGGGCAACACGAGCGCCAGTCCTGCGGCTGCTGCCCAGCCAAACAAAAATGCCGTCCGAAACGTTAGGCGGATGAAAGGCAAAGCCCCCTGCCCTGCCCTTTTCGTTGAGTGATGTGCAATGAGCGGCACAATTGCCAAAGCCAGCGTTGAAGCAATGAGAATCCCCATTTGCACAAGTGGCTGCCCGCGGTCATAGACACCTTTCATCTCCATTGCTGCATCCTGCGCAAAACCATTTGTCAGCAAAATATTGTAAACAGTAAATGAATCGACGAGCTGAAACAATAGAAGGATGAGTGAACTGGCGCTGACACTCAAACTGACCACCGTCAATTCTTTAACGACGCCCCATGTATCCACCTTTTCCAAAGGTCCTTTAAATGTATTTCGAAAATAGAGTGCCAAAATAACAACGCCCGCAGTTTCTCCAACAACCGCACCCCACATCGCCACCTCGCCAGCTACGTATAGCGAAGCGCCCGTACGTACGGCAATCCATGTCCCAACCAAAATGACTACGACACGAAATGCTTGCTCACCAACTCCCGACACTGCAACAGGCACCATCCGACCTTCTGATTGAAACGACCCCTTCAACACCGCAAGCGCCGGCATAACTAACACAATATAAGCACCCGCACGCAATAAGGTCACAAGCTCTGGATCTCCCATAGCCCGTGCAAAAAACGGGGAAAAGACCGTCAACACCACAAAAAATGTTAGTGACAACACGAGTAAATAGCTAAACGCCACTCGCATCATAGCCTTCGCCTCACCACGACTCGCACTGCCTGCCAACAATTTCGACACCGCAACCGCAAAACCATACGACGTCCAAACAATAAAAATTCCGATAAACGGATACACCTGTTGGTAAATGTAAAACCCTTTATCCCCAACTAGATTTTGAAACGGCACCCGATACACCGCACCAAGCAACTTCACAACTATCGCCGATATCGTCAAGATCGACGCACCTTTCATGAACGTTTTCATATTCCAATCCACAGAAGACATGCCCGACCCTCTTTCTATATGTAATGAAATCAGTATACCATTAGTCTCATTCATGAATGGATTCCAGCGATATAGATAGCTATTTACCAAGAAAGGTTTGGGGTACAAAAAACCAGGTATGAACTGCTGAAAACTATTCTATGGAAAAGAGTTGCCTAGTTGCAGCTCTTTTTTATTTTATTTAATCAAAATAAGTTTAGTTTGGTAAAGTCTGGGGTACATCCTAATATAACCAGTTAAATTAAAGATACTATCATAAAAAAAATTAATGGAGGGATAATTGTGGTCAAAAAAATTCCTAGAAAACACATTCTTGCAAGACAAATCAAGTTAAAACAACAAGATATGTATGCCAAGGCTAGTCTTTTTGGCTTTACCCATCCAATTGTTGTTACTTGTAGTCAAGAGCTGGACCAACTTCTGAATAAGTATCAAGGACTATGCACCGCCTAATAAACATTAATACCCTGGAACTGATTTGCTGTTAACAATCAGTTCTTTTTTGTTGCGCCAAAACTGTAATATTGTGTTCATTCTCCGTTCATCTAACTCCCCTATACTCTAGTTATTCACAACAAACGGAGGCGTAAAAAAATGAATATTGCATGGAAAGAAATTAGCAAGAACAAAGTAAAGTTTACGATTTTGGGCTCCATCATTTTTCTCGTTAGCTTTTTAACATTTATCATATCCGGCTTATCTAACGGACTATCACAAGATAATGCAGCGTTAATAAAAGATTTGCCGGACGGACAGTTTTACATGAATGCCGACGCCAATGAAACATACAATCTTTCAAGAATAGATGAAAATAGGCAGGCTACTCTCTTAAAAGAACACCCAGCAGCAACCGCTTTGTCAATTCAAATGGGCTTTATCAACGATAAGGATGACAAACAAAGTAGCGTAGCTTTCGTCACATCAACTGATTCAGAATTGTTTCCGGCAGTTGCACCAGGAGAGATCATTCTAGATCGTTCATTAGAAGCGAATGGCATTAAGGTCGGAGATGTCTTAACGAACAATCAGTTTAGTGGAGAATTCAAAGTAACAGGATTTGTCGATCAACAAAAATATAGCCATGCACCTGTCGCTTTCATCAGTATGATCAACTATCAAGAAATTTACCGTGTCCTTGAAATGCAATTAGTGTTCGTCCCAGGACAGGACAAAGCACAGGACATTGCGTCCTTACAAGCCTTTTCAAATAAAGAATTTCTCAACACTATTCCAAGCTACAGTGCAGAACAACTGTCACTCAATATGATTATTTGGTTTTTAGTCGCCATTAGCGGCATGTTGTTCGCGATATTCTTCTATATGATGAACGTCCAGAAAATCGGTTTATACGGCATCTTAAAAGCACTCGGTGTGAAAACGAGCCGATTATTTGGCATGATGTGGTACCAAATGATTGTCATCACCGTTATTGCACTCGGACTGTCTGTTGCATTCAGCCAAGGCTTTGCATTTATTGCCCCTGAAGGAATGCCCTTCAGCTTAACCCTTGCCACAACGGTTCAATTGTCCATCCTATTCTTAGGTATTGGATTCATAGGTGCAACACTTTCTGGTATGCAAATTAAAAAAGTAGAACCACTACAAGCCATCCAACAAGGAGAGGTATAAGATGACCATTTTCACAATTGATGAAGTAACCAAAACATTTACTAACGGCGAAGTTGAAGAACAAGTATTAAAAGGCATTAACCTTGCTTTGCAAAAAGGCGAAATCACCGCATTAGTCGGCGCATCCGGATCTGGAAAAAGTACCATTCTAACGATTGCAGCGGGATTGCAGCAGGCATCAGATGGGCAAATACTTTTTGAAGGACAAAATATGACGGGCATGAGCCAGGAGCAAATTCGAAAAATTAGAGCGAGCGAGTTTGGGTTTGTCTTTCAGTCCTCTCACCTCGTCCCTTTTTTGACAGTAGAAGAGCAGCTGCTGCTGATGCTTGATGTGTCGGAAGTAAAAATGAATAAACACGTCCAAAAAGACGAAATAAAAAAGGTACTGACATTAGTCGATATGTATCGTCGAAAAGATGCCTACCCTGCTTCCCTATCTGGCGGAGAAAAGCAACGCGTCGCCATTGCCCGCGCGATTATTCACAAACCGAAAATGTTATTTGCGGATGAACCGACTGCGAGTCTGGATTCAAAAAGATCAAAAGACGTTATGGAATTAATTCGAGAGTTAACGAAGACACTGAATATCACGACATTGATGGTGACACATGACGAGGAAATGTTGTCGTATGCGGATCGGGTAATTACGATGAAGGATGGATTGATCGCGTGAGAAACTAACCCATGTAAACCGATAGTTTGGTTTATGTGGGTTGGTTTTTTATTCACCTCATTGAGTAAACATTATTTATTGTGTATATTTATTCAAAGGAGAGTGATTGCCGTGGAAATAAAATTCGCAACAACATCCGATGCCGCCATCATTCATGATTTAATGATGCAAGCATTTATAGTCTACAAAAATGAAACTCCGCCTTCCAGTGCTTTAGAGGAGACCATCCAGTCAATAGCAACAGCTTTGGAGGATGACGAGCAAGTATTGATTGGCTATATGGCTAATCAACCTGTGGCCATGGTCCGATTCCAAGTACAAGAGGACTGTATTTATTTTTATAGATTATCCGTTATTCCAGAAAAACAAGGTCAAGGCATTGCAAAGGAAATACTGAAAGCATTAGAAGTGTATGCACTTGAACAAGATAAGTCACTGATCCAATGCAAAGTTCGTATGTCTGTACCTAAGAATATTGCATTATATCAATCCATAGGATATGAGATTTGTGATGAGGAAGTTGTCTATAAACCGGATGGGGTTACTGTAAAAGTCGTTTCTATGAAAAAGAGATTTCATTGAATCTTTGATTCAACCACTTCTATCAGGATTCACTTTTTCTTTTCTCCCCATGTTTATGGTGAATTCTTTTCGCAAGTAAATTATGCAAGCGCATCCCCTAAGTACCGAAGCAAATTTAAAGAGAACCTTTACCACCACTTCTATCCATTAAAAAACAGCCCACAAAAACCGCAAACTCTCGGTCCGTGTGGGCTATTCTTATTGCTCCATCTGTTTCGATAAAAAATGTGCAGCTGTTTCTGCGGCTTTTTGTTCTGGCTCGCCGATGAAATGGACCTTCGATAACAAGTAAACGGCCCCAATTGTGTCGCCGCCTGCTACGATGGGTGCGATGCAATAGGATTTGACCTGCTCAACTTGTCCCGGTATCCATTCCACCGCCTTTTCAAGTTTTTCAGTGACGATTTTACGACCTGCTAGGATTTCCTCGATGTCTGGAGATAGCTGGCGATTTAAATAATCCTTTTTCGATAAACCTGAGACAGCAATCATTTCATCCCTATCGCTAATCAGCGTAGGTGTGCCGAGCGTTTCATACAGCGTTTCCGCGTACTCTTTCGCAAACTCTCCCAGTTCCGATATCGGGGAATATTTCTTCAAAATCACTTCGCCATCTCGATCAGTGAAAATTTCGAGCGGATCTCCTTCACGAATTCGGAGTGTCCTCCTAATTTCCTTCGGAATAACTATCCTTCCTAGATCGTCGATTCTGCGGACGATTCCCGTTGCCTTCATAACATGATGCCTCACTTTCCACAAAATTGAATATCAATTGCGCCTTGGCGTAATTGCATCGGGATTTTGAATTGTGCACAGCACAATTCAAAATCCCTGACATCCGCCGGAGGCTTAGCTTGAATCAGCTAAGAGTTTGAACTTCTGCTGATTCAAGTTAAATCTTGTTTCAATTGTAGTATGCATCATGTTTGGACAAAATATGCAACATGCCCTTTAGACGGAATCAGAAACAACTGCTTCCTTTACAGCAGATTTCAGAAGCTTCATCATTTCTTCCAACACATCAAATGCGGTCTGTTTCCCTGTATGGCGCTCATCGACAGTCATGATGAGCTGACCACCTTCCATTGTAAAACCAACCGCACGACCAAATTTCATCGATTCAGATACCAGTTTAGCACCATCTGTTGTCGCTGTTCCTTCCGGCGATATCCGCACCTCAATACGTGTATTCACTTTCTTAATCGATTCAACACCCGCCAGACGTCCCCACGCCTTAATGCGCGCAATACGCAGCAGTAGGTCGGCTTCAAGCGGCATGTCTCCGAAACGGTCTGTCATTTCATCCACAAGCTCACTATAATCCTCATCGCTATCAATTGCTTTCACCCGTTTGTACATTTGAATCTTCTGGAAACCATCACGGACATACTCATCCGGAATATATGCGTTGACCGGCAATGAGATTTCCATCTCCTGAATATCTGCTTTCACAATACCCGTCTGCTTCTCTTCAATCGCTTCCTGCAACATTTGCGAATACAAATCGAAACCGACTGAGTCGATGAAGCCGTGCTGTTGCGAGCCCAACAAATTACCTGCCCCACGAATGGACAAGTCACGCATCGCAATTTTAAAACCGGAACCGAGTTCAGTAAATTCTTTAATCGCCTGTAGACGGTTTTCAGCTACTTCCGTCAGTACCTTATCACGCTGATAAAGGAAATAGGCATATGCCACACGATTCGAGCGTCCTACACGACCACGAAGCTGGTACAGCTGCGATAAGCCCATACGGTCCGCATCATGCACAATTAGCGTATTGACATTTGGAATATCGATACCTGTTTCAATAATCGTCGTCGTAACCAGCACATCATATTCCCCTTCAAGGAAACTTAAAATAACCGATTCAAGTGCCGACTCGCCCATTTGTCCATGCGCAAACCCTACCCTAGCTTCTGGAACAAGCTGCCTGATTTCATCTACTTTTCGCGTCATATCCTCAACACGATTGTACAAGTAGAACACTTGCCCACCACGACCCATTTCCCGTTCAATGGCCTCACGAACGAGTCCAAAGTTATGTTCCATCACGTACGTCTGAACAGGGAAACGATTTGCCGGCGGTGTTTCGATGACAGAAAGATCGCGAACACCTAGCATCGACATATGAAGCGTCCGTGGAATCGGCGTTGCAGTCAGTGTCAGGACATCCACATTCGTTTTCAGCTGCTTCAATTTCTCTTTATGCGTCACACCGAATCGTTGCTCTTCATCGACGATCAATAGACCTAGATCCTGATAGACAACATCTTTTGAAAGAAGACGATGCGTCCCTACGACAATATCGATGGTACCAGCCTTCATTCCTTTTAACGTTTCCGTTTGTTGCTTTTTTGTCCGGAAACGATTTAACAACGACACTTCTACTGGGAAACCAGAAAAACGCTCTTTCATCGTTTCATAATGCTGCTGTGCGAGAATTGTCGTTGGCACAAGGAACGCAGCCTGTTTCCCATCTGCCACAGCCTTAAACGCCGCCCGGATAGCCACTTCTGTTTTCCCGTAGCCTACATCTCCACACAGCAACCGATCCATCGGACGCTCTTTTTCCATATCCAACTTTACTTCCTGAATCGAACGAAGCTGATCATCTGTTTCGTCATAAGGGAATGCATTTTCAAATGCACGCTGCAAATCATCGTCCGGCGCAAAAGCATGCCCTTTTTCTGATTCACGTTTGGCGTAGAGAAGGATTAGATCATCTGCAATATCCTGAACAGCAGCCGATACCTTACTTTTCGTTTTCTTCCAATCTGCACTGCCCATTTTATGCAGCTTCGGTTCTTTTTCACCAGATGCAACATATTTTTGGATTAAATCAATTTTGTCGGTCGGAACATACAGCTTATCCTCCCCACGGAAATGAATAACAAGGAAATCCTTATCTATGCCACCCTGACTTAAGTTATCAATCCCGATATATTTCCCGATACCGTGGTTAACATGGACAATATAGTCTCCAGGCTTGATTTCTGAATAACTTTTAATACGCTCTGCATTGGTCATCTTTTGTGGTTGAGTTTTACGCTTAGGCTTCCCTTTGAATAATTCCGAATCTGTTATGACCGCAATTTGTTGGAATGGCAACTCAAAACCAGCAGACAAATCTCCATCGATAACAAGTACTGCGCCTGCACTCGATGGTTTGCCAGACAAGACGGATTCCATATCATAATCTCGCAAAATCGATTGTACTTTTTTCATACGTTCTGTTCCATTCACAACAATGAACACATTGAAACGACCTTGCTGCCAGCGCTCCATTTCATTCTTCAATAAATTCATCTGACCATGAAACTGCTGCATCGGTTTACACGAAAATGTAACGGTCTTTTTCACCGTGATACCTGGTATCGAGCGAACAAATAGTGATAAATAAACTTTTCGCTGATCTAACATGCTGTGTATTTCATCAAACGACCAGGAGGTTTTTGCATCATGAACAATCTTTCCTTCTTCTAGAAGTGCAATCATCCATTCCTTTTCCTCCGCTTCAAGCGATGCAACGACTTCCAAAACACGTCCAATCTCATCAAATAAAACGGTACCATTACTCGGGAAATAACTTTCGAAGGAAGATGTCACAGCTGAAAATGACGCATATTTCAACATATTCTCCGGAATCATACCGTCCCTTAATAAGCCAATATCTCCTGTCATATGTAGCGTTAACCGTTCTTTCGCTTCCGCATCCTTCATCTTCTTCAAACTAGCGCCAAGTGCTTGCTCTAGCTTGTCTGCAACGGTCATCAAATCTGCCGATGCCCAAACAAACTCCGAGGCCGGAAGAATAGTGACCTCTTCAAGCTTGCCTGTGGAGCGCTGATCCTCTGCCAAAAAAGTACGGATGGAGTCGACTTCCGTATCAAATAATTCAATCCGAACAGGATCTTCCATATTCAATGGATATAAATCTAAAATACCTCCGCGTAGCGCAAATTCACCCGGAGCCGTTACCATTGGCTGCCTCGTATAGCCCATCGAAACAAGTTGATCTAGCCAGTGTGAGATATCTATCGTATCGCCTATTTTTGCGAACAGCGAACTGTTCAGCCATCGCTCTTTTGTCGGCAATAATTTTTTCATACCCGCAATAGGGGTAATATATATTCCTTTTCCAATCCGAGCCATATGATCGATTGTGTCGACACGTTGAGCACGGAGCTCATAGCTGGAAATCGAATAATCAGCTGCAATGAGTTCCTCTGCAGGGTATAAATGCACGAGAGAATCACCTAACATTTTAACAAGGTCTTCGTATGTACGTTGTGCTTGTAGTAAATTAGGAGACACAATCAGAACCGGTTGCTGACTTGATTGTTGGAGTGTTTTGAAAAATACCGATTTTGCCCCTCCTGATAGTCCGGCGACGAGCTGGCGGTCTTTCCCTAACTCTAACTCTTCAACTAGATTTCGAATCTCTTTTTCTTGTAAAAATAAATCTAACAGCGCTTCCACTCGTACACTTCCTTTCTTTTCATTAAATACACCGGTTCAAGTAGAAAATCAAACACGCCGGAGGCTTTAACCTGACTCAGTGGGGAGGGTACCCCCATCCCACTGAGTCAAGTTAAAGCGAAAAAGCTTTGAACGCTATAAAGCGTCAAAGCATACCTCTATTGAAGCCACTTATGAAGTGTGTAATAGTCCGGAAAACGTTGAAGGGACTGTTGACACTGCTCACATATGCAGCGCACCGTCATATCTCCATCTTTTCCATACGTCAAAAACTGTTCCTCTTGCCCCTCGTCTGTCTGTTGTAACTGAAGGATAGTATCCTTCACAGATTCGAAAGGAAGTGTACCTATTTCTGTTGCGCAATGCCGACATGTATAACGAATCGCCATTATTCTCCGCCCCTTTTTACCTTTAGTATAGGCAAAAGACGGCTCCGTTATTCGTAACACACTACTATAACTTCGTTCAGCAAGAATTGACTAGATCAATGACGCTGATTTTGAACTCCCACAGAATAAATGCATTTCTAGCATTCATCCCGCTATTTCCTATTGAATTTAGTTAAAGTTGTTCATGACATCAAGGAAAGGTTTGGCGAGCCATGCTTCGCAAGCAGAAGCACTTTTTTCTACCATTTCCTTAATTAATGGACTTTCTTCCTTACCAAATGGCGACAGCACATAATCAGGTACTTTCATGCCACTTGGTGGACGTCCAACTCCAATACGAATTCTATTGAACCGGTCTGTACCAAGATGAGCAATAAGTGATTTCATCCCATTATGACCACCCGCACTCCCTTTTTGACGCAGTCGAATGGTTCCAGGTGCAATATCAAGATCGTCATATAAAACGACGACATCCTCTACATCAATTTCAAAGTAATCCATTAATGGTCGGACACACTCACCCGATAAGTTCATATATGTTAAGGGCTTGACTAGCATCACTTTTCCTTCTGGGCGATGAACGACCGTATACATGCCATTGAATTTTGCCTGCATCGCGGGTGCTGTCAGCCGATCACAAAGCTCATCAATAACGTGAAAACCCACATTGTGACGGGTTTTTTCATATTGTTTACCCGGATTTCCGAGTCCAATAATCATTTTCATAGTTTTCTCTTCCCTTTTACAGTAGATAGTCGAACAGAAAAGAAGCGCACGGTTTGTCCGTGCGCTCGTTTTATATTATTCTTCGTCTTGTTTTTCGTCAGTCACTGCACTCGTTTCTGACACTTCACTTTCAAGCTCGTCCATTTCTGCTTGCGTACGTGGAGCAGAAATGAGGACAAGTGCATAATCATCATCGTTCAAAATCTCATACTGTGACTTTTCACGGATATCTACGATAGTAATGGTTTCACCAATTTGCAGTTGTGAAATATCGATATCAAAGGTCTCTGGAATTTCTGAAGGCTTCACTTTAACCGTCACTTCACGGTTTGGTTGCTGAAGGGTGCCGCCTTCCTTCACGCCTGGAGAATCGCCTACCAGATTTACAGAAACATCCACTTCAAGCTCTTCCGTCATATTGATTGCAAGGAAATCTGCATGGTGAATATGCCCTTTTAGCGCGTCGGACTGATAGTCATTCAAAACTACGTTAATACTTTTCCCATCAACATTCAGTTTGATCACGCCATTACGACCGGTTACACGAAGTGTATTCAAGAGGTCCCGCTCTTTTACTGAAATCGTTGTTGCTTCCGTATTGTAACCGTAGACGACCGCAGGAACAATACCGTTTTGTCTTAATTGTGTAAGTGTTGATTGTTTTGCTGTTGTTCTCATTTCTGACTGAATTGTTGTACTCATTTTGTTTAGTCACCTTTCTTTTGAAAAAGTTACTCCACCCTAGAAATACCCAATGACAGACGACATGAAACATACCACCGCTTTTTACAATCCTTATTACTTAAACTATCATCCAAATAATGGGCTAACGGACTTTTCTTCGAACACACGAACAATTGCTTCACCCAGAAGTTTAGCAAGTGATAATTCGATGATTTTTGCGGATTTTTTTGATTCTGGAAGCTCAATTGAATTCATAATTACCAATTCTTTGATTTGTGAGTTTTCAATCCGCTCGATTGCTGGTCCTGATAGCACAGGGTGTGTACAACAAGCATACACTTCTTTTGCTCCACTTTCGATTAATGCGCTCGCGGCAATTGTAATCGTCCCAGCTGTATCAATAATATCATCAATCAGGATAGCAGTTTTGCCTTCAACATTTCCGACAATATTCATCACTTCAGCAACGTTCGGGCGCGGACGACGCTTATCGATAATTGCAATAGGTGCTTTCATACGATCCGCCATCTTACGTGCACGTGTTACGCCGCCATGATCAGGAGATACAATAACAAGTTCATCACTATTCAAGCCTTTTCCTTTAAAGTATTCCGTCATAATTGGTTCGCCTACCAAATGATCGATTGGAATATCAAAGAAACCTTGAATTTGCGGTGCATGTAAATCTACTGCAATGACACGGTCTGCCCCAGCTGTTTCAATTAAGTTTGCAACAAGTTTAGCTGTAATCGGCTCACGTGGACGTGCTTTTCGATCCTGACGTGCATAACCGTAATAAGGCATAACGACATTGATAGCACGTGCAGATGCACGCTTCAATGCGTCAATCATAATTAACAGCTCCATCAAGTTTTCATTGACCGGCTGTGAAGTAGACTGAATGACGAATACATCGCACCCACGGATACTTTCTTCAATATTGATTTGGACTTCACCATCGCTGAATCGTTTGACAGAGCATTGGCCAAGTGGAAGTCCAACTTCATCTGCTACTTGCTTCGCAAGTGTTTGGTTAGAATTCAAAGAAAATATCTTCAGTTTATCGTCTGGATAATGATTAGGCATCGTGGCCCTCCTGGTTAATTGAGATTTAGTTTTTTAACATAGCCTTCTTTATTCTCTTGGCGCGCGCGCCCAATTGCAAGTGAACTTTCTGGGACATTTTTCGTAATCGTTGACCCAGCCGCTACATATGCACCTTTTTCAATCGTCACCGGTGCAATTAAATTAGAATTACAGCCGATAAAAGCATCATCTTCGATTGTTGTGATATGTTTGTTTTTACCGTCATAGTTAACTGTGATGGTGCCGCAACCAACATTGACACGTGAACCGATTGACGTATCACCAATATAGCTCAAATGAGATACTTTACTTCCTTCTCCAAGTGTTGATTTTTTCACTTCAACGAAGTTACCAATTTTCACCTTATCGCCTAGATTTGAATCTGGACGGATATGCGCGAACGGTCCTACAGTTGTAGTGGAGCCAACTGTACTAGCCAAGACAACTGACGAGTGAACAGTCGTACCATCACCAATAACACTATCTACAATCTGACTATTAGGACCAATTATACAATTTTCTCCAATAACGGTTTGCCCCTCAATCATTGTGCCTGGTTGTAGAATCGTATCACGTCCAATTTCGGCAGCAGCACTAATATACGTATGATCCGGGCTAATAATCGTGACACCGTTGCGCATATGCTTGTCAGCAATACGGCGGCGCATGACGCTTTCTGCCTCTGCTAAAATGACGCGATCATTAATGCCTAGCGTTTCACTAAAGTCATTCGTCATATACGCTGATACGAGCGCTCCCTCTGCTTGCAAAATGCCAGCGACATCTGGAAGATAATACTCACCTTGTACATTATCATTTTTCACTTTTTTCAACGTTTCAAACAGTACTCGGTTATCGAAACAATACGTACCTGTATTGATTTCGACTATTGCTTGTTCTTCCGGCGTTGCATCCTTCTGTTCGACGTTTCGAAGAACTTGACCGTCTTCCCCTCGAATAATACGTCCGTAGCCCGTTGGATCATCTGCATTGGCCGTCAAAATCGTTGCTTTTGCACCCGTTTCATTGTGATGCGCGATAAGTGCTTCCATCGTCTCAGATCGAATGAGCGGTGTATCTCCGCACACAACAATCGTCGTGCCATCTAAATCACCGATGAGCTTCTCCGCCTGCTGAACTGCATGCGCCGTCCCAAGTTGTTGTTCTTGGAGAACGTATTCACTCTTTTCTCCAAGTGTCTCTTCCACTTGTTCTGCACCGTGACCTACAATCGTCACAATTCTATCAATCCCAAGACCACGAATATGGTCAATAACATGTTCAACCATCGGTTTTCCGCAAACGGGATGGAGTACTTTATATAAATTTGACTTCATCCGTGTTCCTTGCCCAGCAGCAAGTACAACAGCATATGTATTCGTCATGCGACTTCCCCCATCAATGAAAAATAAATTCTAAACGTTCTTTTTTGTTTTTCACTATTGACTATAGCCGAAAGTTCCGTTTTTTTCAACCACATATACTTGACAATTTGATAATAATCTTTTATTATTATCATTTTCATTTTCTCGAATATGTTCACACAGATAAAAAAACTGCCTATTACAGGCAGCCTATACATAGTTAAATGGAGAAAACCAATCTCACCTAGGGGTAATTACGTCCATATTTTGGATTACACTTGTGCAATTCACTCCCTTTATTCACGCACCTGCTCCTTCAAATACTACTTCCTTGACAGAGAGATAATATGCCGTAAGCACCGCATCTTGAATTTTTGTGCGGGCATTTGAATTAATTGGGTGTGCTACGTCCCGGAACTCTCCATCAGGTGTCCGTTTACTTGGCATAGCCACAAAAAGCCCTTCATTGCCATCAATCACCCGAATATCATGAACTACAAACTCATCGTCAATCGTGATTGACGCAATCGCCTTCATCCTTCCATCGGTTTCAACCCTGCGTAACCGTACATCTGTTACTTCCATTCCTTTACCACTCCTTTTGTCTTTACAGCGCATGACGTCTATATTCCACAAAAGAAAGCGTTTTCCTTCTTTTACTTACACAATTTTTTAAACATTAGGAATAACGGAAGGTTCTCGCTAAAAACTTAAAAAAACCCGCTCCAGGTTACAGGGCGGGTACAGGTCATTAATTTGCTAATGCTATAACTTCGATTTCAACTTTTACGTCTTTCGGTAATCTTGCTACCTCTACCGTTGAACGCGCCGGCGTATGTGCTCCAAAATGCTGTGCGTAGACATCATTTAAAGCAACAAACTCATTCATATCTTTAATGAAAACAGTTGCTTTCACAACCTTATCTAATGAAGAACCCGCTTCCGCGAGAACTGCTTTCAAGTTAGCAAATACTTGATGCGTTTGTTCTTCAATCGTTCCCTCGACAAGGAGGCCTTCTGGAGTTAACGGAATTTGACCTGAAGTATAAATGAATCCATTCACGCTAACTGCTTGTGCATACGGTCCAATTGCTTTTGGTGCATTTTCTGTCGCCACATAATTCATATCATTTTCCACCTTCCAAAAAGTAGTTACCTTCTTCCAATTCAACCGTCCGGTCCTTCTCATTAACTGCATGAAGCTTCACAAGTGATAAATAATGGTCGACGAGCACTTCCTCTGGATGAATAGCCTCTACGAGAACAGCAATACCTGCCAGCTCACAGCCAAACTCCTCAAGCAAGTTCTTCATCCCTACCATTGTACCGCCAGCTTTCATGAAATCATCTGTAATGAGGACCTTTTGACCACTTCGCATACTTCTTTTCGATAACACCATTGTTTGAATACGCCTAGTTGAACCCGAGACATAATTAATACTTACTGTTGGTCCCTCTGTCACTTTGCTATCTCGACGAACGACAACGACTGGAACGTTTAGATGACGCGCAATGGCATGTGCAATCGGAATTCCTTTCGTCGCTACAGTCATAATGACATCGATATCCGTTTCCGCAAACGCCGAAGCAAACACTTTCCCGACCCGATCCATAATACGTGGATTTCCAAGTAGGTCTGTCAAAAACAAGTAGCCGCCAGGCAATAATCGATCTGAATGACCGAGCTGCTCCATCAGGAGTGTCATCACTTCACGGACATCTGACTCAGCCATTTTCGGGATATATTTCACACCGCCAGTTGCCCCCGGCATCGTCACAAGTTTTCCCGCCCCTTTTTCTTCAAACGTTTCTTTTACAATCGTCAAGTCTTCACTAATCGAGGACTTCGCCGCGGTATAACGTTCAGAAAAGAATGTCAGTGGAATGAGTTCATGTGGATATTCCAATAAATGTCGGGTCATATCGACAAGACGCTCGCTCCTTTTCCACTTCATGGTACCATCTCCTAAACCCGAATGTTTTAATCGTACATTACCACAATCATACGTGTTTAATCAAGAAAGTGACGCTCTCCGACCATTCTAACCGCATAAACCTCCGGACAAAATCCTTTTAGCCCATTGTATATGCGTGGTACTCGAGATTCGTGTTTAACCAAGCCGAAAACAGTAGGACCACTCCCACTCATCAGAACAGCATCTGCCCCAAATTTCCTCATCTGTTCTTTCAGCATCACAACTTGCGGGTGTAGATCCATCGTCACTCCTTCGAGGACATTGCCAACAGATGCACACATCTTATCGTAATCGCCCATTTCAAGCGCTTCAATCATGCTCGACGTCCGTGGATGATTGACCATAGAGAGGTCAAGGTTACCGTAAATGTCTGCCGTCGAAACCGAAATAGCCGGCTTTGCAAGTATCACCCAACAATTGGGAGGTGCAGGTAAGTTTTTGATAATCTCTCCACGCCCTTTAGCCAACGCTGTTCCACCGTGGACACAGAAAGATACATCCGAACCAATTTTCGAACCTAGCGTAGCAAGCTCGTCCGCTCCGATCCCTAAGTTCCACAGCCTATTCAAGCCCCGCAGTGTGGCAGCTGCATCCGAGCTACCTCCCGCAAGACCGGCAGCAACAGGGATACTTTTTTCTAGTGTAATCTCAACTCCCTTTTTAATGCCATATTGCCGTTGTAGCAGCTCAGCTGCTTGGTAAGCCAAATTTTTTCTATCATTCGGCACAAAACGTTCAGACGTTTTGATCGTAATCCGTCCATTATCCGTCGGACGAATCCATACCCGATCAGCCAAATCCACAGTCGTCATAATCATTTCAACTTCATGAAAACCATCTGGCCGTTTATGTAACACATCTAGTGTTAAATTGATTTTTGCTGGCGCCTTCTCATACAGCATCCGGCTCCCTCCATTCCAGCTTGTCATTATTTCCTATTTTACCATAGGGGGATTTGTTTTGGTTAGAACAAATGTGCAAGATCCCTCTGAAGTTAGCTAAAAAAGAGTTGCACGAGACGCCGTATAGACGCTACATGCAACTCTTCCTCTGTCAGCCTTTAATGGAATTCAGGGTCCTTCATAGCTACTTCTGCTTTTGTGCTACTCCTTGTTCGGCCATTTCGATAGCTCGCTTCACCATATTTCCAGCGTCACGTGCCTTAATGCCACCCCAACCTTCTCGCTCCACAACATCGTAAAACCCAAGCTCTTTCGCAATTTCTTCCTTCAAGCGCTCAGACATAATACTACGTTTTTTCGCCATTCGGTTTTCCTCCTTTTGAAGCTGACGATTGTAGTATGTACCATGCAAAAGAAAAAACACCCTTATAATCACTCGTTTTCAGAATGATCATAAGGATGTCCTACAAAATGAATAAAATCATAAATGCTGTAATTATTTGACGATAAACTCGGTAGAATCTACGCCGTCAAGAATCGTTATTTCAACCGCTTCGGTTAAAATATCTGCGTAGCTGTAAGATACTCTTTCAAATGCATTTTCGTCCTGGTCAAGTTCAACTACGAATACTGCACGATATGTTTCACGCAATACACCAGCTCTTTCGATCGTTTTCTTACGACCACCGTTCGCTCTTAAATGCAAACGTTTCCCTAGATGAGAATCCAATGACTTCTTAATGTCCGCTAATGTTTTTGGCATGTCGCTTACACCTCACTAAGTCTAAGCATAACACTTTTAAAAGGTTCTGTCAATTAAAAGTTTTATTTTAACAATTCATCAGTAAGTTTGTCAATCTTTTTTTCTTCATTCGACAGAAAGATTCTGCCGAATGAAGAAAAAGCCGCCGGCGGATGTCACGGATTTTTTAGCGAGCTCGAAAAGCTCCGGACGCAATTATGCCAAAGCATAATTGATATGTCATTTTTTCTTTGCAACAAAAAAATCTTCATATAAAGCATTTGACAGATTCGCAAACTCTTCAATAGTTAGTGTTTCTCCACGTCTGCCAGGGTCCATATCTATTTTTTCAAATGCGTCTAAAATTTGTTGTTTCTTTTCTTTACCATTTGGTAATGAGGACTGTAAATTATTCAAGATCGTTTTTCTACGCTGAACAAATGACCCTTTTGATACTTCAAACAGAAAGTCTTCATCCAACACATGAGCTGGGGCTGTTTCTTTGCGCGTCAGATGGAGGACAGCCGACTCGACATTCGGTTGCGGCATAAATACTGTCTTAGGTACAATCATTGCCACCTCTGCGTCCATATAATACTGAATGGCAATAGACAGCGAGCCATATGCTTTTGTCCCAGGAAGAGCTGTTATCCGATCCGCGACTTCCTTTTGCATCATAATGACCATACCCGAGATAGGCACTTTTCCTAATAGGAATTTCATAATAATAGGCGTCGTCACATAATAAGGCAAGTTCGCTACAACAACGACATCGTCATAATCCGCGAAGTGTTCTGCTACAACTTGAGCCAGATCTGCCTCCAATATATCCTGATGTACAATGGTCACGTTGTCGTAAGGCGACAATGTATCCTCCAACACCGGCAATAGCCGCCCATCAATTTCGAAAGCAACTACCTTACCCGCACTCCTAGCAATATGCTCAGTCAGTGCACCAATACCAGGTCCAATTTCAATTACACCCGTTTTCTCGGTCAGCTCTGCATGTGACACGATATTGCGTAAAATATTTGGGTCGATTAAGAAATTTTGCCCTAAGCTTTTTTTAAATGAAAAACCGTACTTATCGAGAATCTCTTTTGTCCTGACTGGAGTCGCGATATCTTTTCTCATTCATTTTCCTCCTTGTCGAGAACTTGTAATACTTCCGCTAATTGTTCATGGCTAATCCGAAACATTTCAAGCCGCTTCTTCAAGCCTTTGCCATTGACTTGACCAATTTGTAACAGCTCACTTAGCCGTTCGCGCCGTTTTTTAGCAGCGGGATGTCCAATAAGCCTCGCCGCCATCAATTCGGCAAGCGGGATGTCAACCACAGGCTGGTCTTCTACCGTATAAACTGCGCTAATTGCACGCCTTATATCCTCATCATGTGCATGCTCAATGCCAAGTCCTTGCCCATTTTTAGCAATCGTTAATTCCTTTTTCAAAAATGCATGCTTGACACCTGGGACACGCTCTTCGATAATTGCACGAATCCGCCTCCCTGGGAAGTCAGGATCGGTAAAAACAATTACACCGCGCGTTTCTAAGGCGTGCTGAATACGTACAAGTGTCTTGTCGTCAATAGCAGATCCATTGGTTTCAATCGTATCAGCACCTGTCGCACGTTTAACGGCAACTGTATCCGATTTCCCTTCGACAACGATAATTTCTTTTATGTTCACAAAAATCCTCTTTCCCATTGCATTCTTTCTTCAATTCTACTCCGTGGCTTAATGGATGTACAGGAAGGCATATGATCAATTATATAAAAGCTGTGATCAATTACGCCTCGGCGTAATTGCGTCCAAATTTTGGATTGCGCCCGCGCAATTAACTCCCGTCACAATTTGTGACATCCGCCGGGGTTATAGCTTGCTTCAACAGAAGTAAGCTATAACGTAAATATCCGTAGGACCAATTACAGTCCTACGGATATTATGTCAATCGATGACTTTCATCTTCACTTGGCGTCGCCCAAATTTATAGGCTGCATTTTTCGTTGGTACATGAAGATCGATCTTCATGCCCTTAATTGCACTACCTGTATCCCCAGCAATCGCGTATCCATACCCTTCCACCCATACTTTTGAACCGAGTGGAATAACATTTGGATCGACTGCAATCACTTTCAAATCCGGATTCGCACGTAGATTAATACCTGTCTTTGTAATTCCAGAACAACCATTACAATACGCTGTATATGCCGTAGCTGTTACATAAAACTCCTGACCTCCCGATGGGGCATCGGTATTACTACGAGATATGCCTACACCTGATCGTCCCGTGGATGCACTTGCCAGCATTACCTTCGAACCGACTGCAACAATTTTCTTTTGCGGTTCTGTAATTACTTTTTCTGCTAGTAGCTTACGAGAAACTTCCTTACCATTTTCTTTCACAATTTCGAACTCCCGTGAAACCGTTCCTTTCTTTCCTTCCTGGACAACTTTTTCGCGTCCTTTTAGCAAAGATGAATCGTTGCGTGTTTCAACTGCGAAGCCCGCTGGTTCTTCCACTACATCGGTGACCTTTTCCACTCGTACAACCTCTACTACAGAGCCGGGCTTCAGATATTCTTCTGCCTTTCCAGTTAGTCGGTCGTCATCATTCAGTTGAATGTTCTCTCTCTTTAAAAAGTCAGCGACCGTAGTCGAAGTAGACCAGACACTCTTCTCTACTCCCCCGTCATTCAGCGTTACCTCGAACGCTTTGCGGACGGTAATCTTATTATCTGCTTCAAGCTTAGCCGATAGACTAGGACTTACAGTGTCGTGTTCGGTTAATTCAATGCCAGCTATCGCCAACACTTCTCCAACCGTACTACCCGTTGTCCAAATATCCGTATACTCCTGATCGACCTGTATTGAAACTTGTTTCGACTGTTCCCACCTAATCGATAGACCGTCTTCGATAGATGTATTCACTGAGGGTGTTACTAAATCATGCTCGGCAACTTCGATTTCTTGTTCAGAAAGAAGATGACCTACTGTATGTGCGTGCGTCTTGATTTTAAGTTCTTCACCGTTCACTTGTAAAGTGACCGACTTCTGTGTCCCTTCAAAAAGGACAAGTGCTGTAATAGCAACAAATAGTGTAAGTGATACGACGGTTACAGCTATTTGTTTACTCCTCAATGACTGAAAGAACAGGTTTTCCATGATCCATTTTGACATGAAAAAAACTCCTCCTTTATCACTCGGCTGATTATAAAGGTTACTTTCGTACCTGTCAACCCATTCGAACTCGTTTCTCCAAAAAACAAGAAGTCCTCCACATGAAAAGTATGGAAAACTTCTTGGTAATTTATTCATCTGATATTAAATATTTTTAACGCATTGGCAGTCGTTCTTTGCGCGACTTCCTCCACCGGTAAATCCTTTAACCGTGCGATTTCTTCGGCTACTAACGTCACCCAAGCCGGTTCATTACGCTTGCCGCGATAAGGATGCGGTGCCAAGTAAGGTGCATCCGTTTCAATCAATAAATGATCAAGTGAAATAGCTGCGGCAACTTCTTTTGGCATCCTTGCATTTTTAAACGTCACTGGTCCTCCGAGTGAAATCATGAAATTCATAGCAATACACGCTTGAGCCGTTTCTACACTGCCACCAAAACAGTGCATAATACCACCTGTTTTCTTTGCCTCTTCCTCCTTCAAAATACAGACAACATCCGCTGTCGCATCCCGGTTGTGAATAATGATCGGTAGCTTCACTTTCTGCGCTAGGCGAATTTGTTTTCTAAACAACTCCTGCTGAACATCCTTCGGTGACTTGTCCCAATAATAATCGAGGCCTGTCTCACCGATCCCAACGACTTTCGGATGTGCAGCCAGTGATTCAATCCAGGCCAAATCTTCTGCTGTACAGTCAACTGCATCAACAGGATGCCAGCCAATGACCGCGTAGATGAATGCGTAATGCTCCGCGAGCTCCATCGCTCTAGTAATTGTCTTGCGGTCAAATCCAACGACTACCATTTTTTCCACCCCTACCGCTAAGGCACGTTCAATTACTTCTTCTACATCTTCTTCATATTGATCTGCATTTAAATGGACATGTGTGTCGATAAACATCAATTTTCCGCCTCACCATCTATTTATTAATAAAGAAAAACGGCGTTTCCATGAGGGACGCCGTTTTTTTCTTAGTTACTTAACTTGCGCACCATTTTCCAATGTCGGATCCACGGTTGCTAGCTTCAAAATGCCATCCGATTTCCCCGCCAAAATCATACCTTGCGATAGTTCACCGCGTAATTTTACCGGTTTCAAATTAGCAACAACAATTACTTTCTCGCCAATCAACGCCTGCGGTTCGTAATGCTCTGCAATTCCTGACACAACTTGACGCTGCTCGTAGCCAAGATCCAATTGTAGCTTCAACAACTTATCTGCTTTAGGGATCTTCTCACATGCTGTCACTGTCGCTACACGTAAATCAACTTTCATAAAGTCTTCGAATGTGATTTCATCTACTTCAGCGATTTCCGCTTCAACCTTCTCTGCTGGTTTATTTTCAGCTGGAGCTGAGACGGACATTTGATCGCGGATATAAACGATTTCAACATCTGAATCCAGGCGTGGGAAAATCGGTACACCTTTGTCTACCACTTTCGTACCCGCCGGAATAATATCAAACTGACCTAACGTGTGCCAAGCAAGTAGTGCTTCATCTAAACCAAGCTGTGACATAATCTGTTTTGGGGACTCCGTCATAAACGGCTGTAACAGCACTGCGATATGACGAAGTGAAGTAGCTAAATGTAGCATAACAGATGCTAACTTGCCGTTATCTGCCTCCTCTTTCGCTAAAACCCACGGAGATGTTTCATCAATATATTTGTTCGTCCGTGAAACGAGCGCCCATAATTCAGATAGCACAGTACTAAATTGCATATCTTCCATCGAAGCTTCGTATTTCTCTACTGTTTTCGTGATGAAATCCGTTAAATCAGCATCGAACTCTGTCGCTACAAGCCCTGTTGTTGGAATATTTCCATCGAAATATTTATTAATCATCGAAATGGTTCGGTTTAATAAATTTCCTAAATCATTCGCAAGATCATAATTCGTTCGTTCAATGAAGGATTCTGGTGAAAACACACCATCCTGACCAAATGGCAATTCACGGAGAAGGAAATAACGTGTTGCATCCAAGCCATAACGTTCAACAAGCATTTCAGGATAGACGACATTTCCTTTTGACTTCGACATTTTGCCATCTTTCATCATAATGAAGCCGTGCGCAAATACTTTTTTCGGCAATGGCAAATCTAGTGCCATTAAGAAAATCGGCCAATAAATAGTATGGAAACGCACAATATCTTTCCCCACAACTTGGACATCTGCTGGCCAATACCTATTGAACAACGAGTCATCCTCGGACTGATACCCAAGTGTTGTAATATAGTTTGTCAATGCATCGACCCACACATAGATGACATGTTTTGGATCTCCAGGCACCTTGATGCCCCAATCAAATGACATGCGTGAAACGGACAAATCCTCAAGCCCCGGTTTGATGAAGTTATTGATCATCTCATTTTTTCGTGACTCCGGTTCGATAAATTTCGGATTATCCTCATAAAACTTCAGCAGTCTATCTGCGTATTTCTTCATATTAAAGAAATACGATTCTTCCTTTACTTTTTGAACAGGTCGCCCACAGTCCGGACAATTACCGTTATCTAGTTGCGATTCCGTGAAATACGTTTCACAAGGTACGCAATACCATCCCTCGTACTCCCCTTTGTAAATGTCCCCATTATCGAGAAATGTCTGAAAAATCTTTTCGACGGCCTTTTTATGCCGCTCTTCTGTCGTCTGAATGAAGTCATCATAAGAAATGTCCATGATGCCCCATACCTTTTTTGCTATTTCTGCAATACCATTCACATATTCCTGCGGTGGAAGTCCTGCTTCCTCTGCTTTTTCTTGAATTTTTTGGCCATGCTCGTCCATTCCTGTTAGAAAGCGTACATCGTATCCGCGAAGTCGTTTGTAGCGAGCCATAGCGTCCGAAGCAACGGTTGTATAAGCCGTCCCAATATGGAATTTTCCACTTGGGTAATAAATTGGTGTTGTAATATAAAATGTGTTTTTCTGATCTGCCACGAATATTCCTCCAGTGTAATTAAATATACATTCTATTCTATCGAAAGCACCTCATCGATACAATCAAATTCCTCATTGAACTCCATTTTCCAACTCTAACAAGCCTGATTCTACATGCTTTAAGGCCCTCTTTGAAAACAAAACTATTATTTTTATTATAGTTTTAAGTAAGTTGTATTGACGATAATTGGAAGTCTTGGTATGATAAAAAGCAGACAAGAGAATTTTGTCGAATTTTGACGAAAACTATAAATTTGGAAGGAGTTCTTATTATGAAATCTACTGGTATTGTAAGAAAAGTTGACGAGCTTGGACGTGTTGTTATTCCAATCGAACTACGCCGTACACTCGGTATCGCTCAAAAAGATGCTTTGGAAATCTATGTGGATGAAGACAAGATCATCTTGAAGAAATATATGCCTAATATGACATGCTCAATTACAGGAGACGTGTCTGACGACAACTTACGTTTAATTGATGGAAAATTGATTTTGAGCCCTGAAGGCGCAAAACAATTGATTCAAGAAATTCAAGAAAACCTTAAAAAATAATTTTGCTATAACAATGTCCAGGACGATTCTTCGTTCTGGATATTGTTATTTACAAAAAAAGATAGTATCACTCATTCTCTACGTGGTACTCCTTATAAACATCGCGTCTGCTCATGCCTCGTTCGTTAGCTACTTCTCGAATAGCGTCTTTCGATCGAAGTTCTTTTCTTTCCATCACTTCAATCACATGATGACGCACATCTAAAGCATCCCACCAGACATCTTGTTGCTCTACAATAGTTCCGTCACTGCCTTCAATAACAATACAAAACTCTCCACGTGCCTCACTTGATTCTACCCACAAGACAGCCTCTTCAAGCGTGCCGCGCAGAAATTCCTCAAAGCGCTTCGTCAATTCCCTAGCTAATGTTATGCGACGTGTCCCACCAAAGCTTCCTTCAAGCGCATGCAGAGTCTCTTTTAGCCTATGGGGTGCCTCATACAAAATAATAGTCTCTTCTCGTTGCTTCAAGGCTTCCAACTGACTTGCCCGTTCTTTCTTTTGTCGGGATATAAAACCAACAAACAAAAAAGGCTGCGGCACTAACCCTGAAGCAACTAGTGCACTGATTGCTGCATTGGCTCCCGGTACAGGTACAACATCATATCCTGCAGTAATCGCCTTGGCTGCAATATCTGCACCCGGATCTGAAATACACGGCATTCCCGCATCACTGACAAGCGCGATGGACTTTCCTTCTGCGAGCATAGCCAAAATCTTTTCTCCACCAACTTCTATGTTATGTTCATGATAGCTCATCAACGGCGTTTTAATCTCAAAATGATTACACAGCCTAATTGTATTGCGAGTATCTTCGGCCGCAATTGTATCGACCTCTTTCAAAATACGGATTGCACGAAATGTCATGTCCTCCAAATTTCCAATCGGTGTTCCGACAAGAAATAATTTACCTCCACCTAGTTCAGCACTTTTTTGTGACTTCATCCGATACCTGCCCCTTTACAATATATCGCTCTTTCGCTTCTCTTTTTAATTGTTTAAATTGATATTCTGCCTGCATCGCTTCCCGTTTTGTCTCAAAGCCCTCATAATAAATACAACGAACTGGCCTTTTTGCACGCGTATATTTTGCACCCTTCCCTTCATTATGCACACGGACACGCTTCTCCAGATCATTCGTATAACCGGCATAATAAGAGCCATCCTTACATTCCAGCACATAAAAGAGATGATTAGCCTTGTTGTCCATACAGTAATATCCTCACTTCATCCGTATATTCACCATCAGCACCGTATACATAAAGCGGAGGCAATACTTTCAAATCTGGCTTCCCATCCTTAATCCCTTCGATAAGCAATGTATTCGCTTCTTTTCCTTCCTTTGGATATACAAAACGAATTCGCTTCGGCTCCAGTCGATTTGCGCGCATCGCGGTGACAATATCCAGTAAACGCCCAGGACGATGAACAAACGCCGCCTTCCCGCCTTGTTTTAGCAATGCACTCGCTGATTGAATCGCCTGTTCAAGCGTCAAATGGATTTCATGTCTTGCAATCGTCACATGCTCCGACAAATTTTTTTCGCTTGCCTCATGTGCTGGGAAGTAAGGTGGGTTACACGTCACCGTATCGTATGTTTCATAGCCAATTTTTGCAGCAATACCGATGACATCATCATTGATTATACGAATCCTATTTTCTAAACAATTATAATGAATGCTTCTTTCTGCCATGTTCGCAAGTCTTTCCTGCAACTCAACCGCAGTAATATCCGCATTTGTCCGGGCACTCAAAAATAACGGTATTGCGCCATTACCTGCACATAAATCAACAATTTTTCCTGAACGTATTGGTACATACGCAAATCTTGCCAATAGCACCGCATCCAACGAAAATGAAAAAACAGACGGACTTTGAATAATACGTAAGTCTTCTGCCAACAAAAAATCGAGACGCTCGTCATCCCTTAAAATTTCCTTCATATTTCTACGCTCCTCATAAAACTACCAATCATTTACCCCACACTATACAGAAATAGCGTATTCGGTATCCCACTGAATTCAGATAAAAAAGCCGATGCCTACATTGCAATAGGATCGGCTCATTTCACACATTTTGTTTATTTAAAAAAGATAGACAGAACAGACAGTCCTCTCCTTTTCTGCTTCCTCCATAATGGACGTTGCAGACATGGAACCCTTCGTTATAAAGACGTGCTAAATTGTCGACACCTTCCCCGATGTCTACTGTATTTGACTTCTTATGATCTTGACGTTTATTCGCAACTTGTGTTTGCCCATCTATTTCTTCCAGCCGCTCTCGCAAATGATGGTTTTCAAGTTGAAGTGAATGGTTCTCTTCCGTCATTTGTGCTACAAATCCAATCAATTCATGAAATTGCTTATGCATGGAGCCGAGTTGTTGTTCAAATTCCATTACCCTGTCCAGAAAGTTCCTTTCTTTCAACTGTCTCACCTCATCATTTCGTCAATTGAGCTACACTATTTTGCTGCCCCATTAATTCTTCTAACGTATACTCCAACACATGATCCTGATCCGCCAAACTTACCTGAAGCAAACGTTCAAGAAGGTTAAGGCCAACCACTCTGCCAGGTCCATCCGGTGTTTTAACATGTGTTCCAACATCCGGCATTAGTGCTTTTGCTTCTTCATACTCGTCATTTTCATACTTTAGACAGCACATGAGGCGACCACAAAGCCCTGATATCTTCGATGGGTTGAGTGATAAGTTCTGATCCTTCGCCATTTTAATAGACACCGGCTCAAAATCACCCAGAAATGTCGAACAGCAAAGCATTCGCCCACACGGTCCAATACCACCAAGCATCTTCGCCTCATCACGTACACCAATTTGCCGAAGCTCAATACGTGTTCGGAATATCGCCGCTAAATCTTTCACAAGATTTCGGAAGTCAACACGACCTTCTGCTGTAAAATAGAAAACAATCTTATTACGATCAAACGTATATTCAACATCGACAAGCTTCATTTCTAATTTATGCTCTTGAATTTTGTCAACACCCGTTGTGAAAGCTCTTTCAGCTTCTAAACGATTCTCCTCTACCTTCTCAAGATCTTCCGTCTGTGCTGGACGAATAATTCTTTTAAGTGGTAGTACAACATCATGTTCTTCTACTTCCCTCACTTGACCTGCAACTTTACCGTATTCAATCCCGCGCACAGTCTCAACGATGACATAATCACCTTCATTGAGTGTAAATTCAACTGGATCGAAATAATATATTTTACCCGCTTTTTTAAAACGGACTCCTACGACTTTATACAACAAGTAACCCCTCCTGCATGTTGAGCACCAATTGTTCCATTAAAAGCATTCGATTCATATTGCCGTGCAACTGCTTTTTCGCTTGCAAAATTGCCTCCATATTAGCAGACAATCGACTATATGTCATCTTCATCGAAAGACTCCTAAAAAATTCTTGCTGGTCTGGAAATGCTGGCGTTGATTGTAGACCTGCTTTAAATGCCACCACATCTCGATAAGCATATAGTAACAAATCTAAACCACGTTCAGATTCTTCCTTCTCTTTAAATAAAGGAGACCATTCCGATTGGATAAATAACAATGCTTCATGGACATGTCGATCCGATGCTTCAACCAATTTTAACACTGTCTTTCGCATGTGTGCAAATTGATCGTCACTAGCAAGCCGAAATGCTTCCTCCGGACTAGCTGTCACCATCGTCACTGTTGCTGCCATCGACGAAGTAATTCCTTGTTCAACAAGCCCTTTAATCATCACTTCTCTTGATGGTGGTAGGAAGGAAATTCGCTGACAACGCGATTGAATTGTCGGCAAGATCGATTGATAAGCGTCTGTTAACAAAATAGCTGTTACATCTCCCTCAGGTTCCTCGAGGAACTTCAGCAGTGTATTCGCCGCGGCAACATTCATACGATCAGCTTTTGAAATAATGTAAATTTTCCTGCCTGATTCATACCCTTTTTTAGTCATATTATAAATCAGGGTAGACATTTGCTCTTTTTTTATATCTTGTCCGTCTGGTTGAATCATAGTGACGTTAGGGTGGTTATGGGATGTGACACGTCGACAGGAATGGCATGTTTCACATGGAACAAAATTTTCAGGTTGACTGCACAGAAGAAGTTGAGCAAAAAAAAGGGCTGCCAATTCTTTTCCCGTCCCTGATTCACCATCAAATAGATACGCATGTCCAATTCGTCCATTTTTATAGGAAGAACTTAATCGTTCCATGACAATTTTTTGCTCTTTAAAAAGTCGCTGCTTCATTTCTCCTGACACACCCCTTATTTTGAAAAAAGCCCGTGTTTCTCATATGACAGAAAACACGGGATCACATGTATAAATTAATGAGGAGACCTTTAATCTCACCAATTTTAGCTAATAAATCGACAGATGTCTTCTCTTCATTCAATAAGTCTTCTGCCAACTCGATCAGCCGCTCATCTATCGTCTCGACAAGTTTTAAACGGCGCCCCTCGCCAAAACGATTCCACGAATGCGACTGTTTCAATCCCATTCCTGACTCAACAGCTTCCTTGAGAAAACGTCGGACAAGCATTTTAAACTTAGCCATATCACGTAAATTACGTGAACGTGCAATTCGATCACCGGCTGATGAAATATCACCAAGCAACCTAGTGATCTGCTCACCATGAAGGCGCTGCTCTTGTTTGACAACCATTTGCCCAAATCTTGCTCCGCCTTGTGGTGTTTGCAAGGGATCTTTTCTCATTTTATCAAGACCAGCACGGTAATCGCCATTGACCTTCATTTCGCTTCACCTCTGTTCATCAAAAATGATGAAAATGTTCGATTGGTAGAACAAATACCGTTGCCCCGCCAACTTCAACTTCTACTGGATAAGGAATGTAAGAATCGGCATTACCACCCATTGGAGAAACAGGTGCTACCATCTGATCCCGTGAACGACAATTTTCTCGGATAAGTTCAAGCGCCTTTGGAATAAGGCTATCATCGGTACCAATTAGAAACGTTGTATTTCCTGACCTTAGAAATCCTCCTGTGCTGGCTAACTTTGTCGCCCGGAAGTCATTTTTAGTCAACGCTGCGGACAACCGGTTACTATCCTGATCCTGTACAACTGCCACAATTAATTTCACGGTAATCTCCCCTTTTTTCCGCTTTCCATTATTATATCATGAATTAGCTTATTACATGAGTCGCGTGCATATAATTTCCCAAACGTTTTCCGTTACTTGCTTTTCAGAAAGAGAAGCATCCGTCTGAACAATCCGATTCGGATAGCGACGTATAATTTCTTGGTATCCTTCATAAACCTTATTGTGAAAATCAAGGCTTTCCTTATCCAACCGATTTTGTTCACGTTCATTATTCTTCAATATACGTGCCAGCCCTATTTCCGGGTCGATATCGAAGAAAACAGTCAAATCCGGCATTGTATCGCCAATTGCGAACTCATTTATAGACAACACCTCATCAATACCAAGCCCTCTACCACGCCCCTGATAGGCCAGCGAGCTATCGACAAAACGGTCACATAACACAATCGAACCACTACGAAGTGCAGGCATCACCTTCTCCGTAAGATGCTGTCTCCTCGCAGCCGCGTAAAGCAGTGCTTCTGTCTTTGCATCCATTTCCTGATGCTGATTATCCAAAATGATTTCACGAATTTTCTCCGCTATACGTATACCACCCGGTTCACGCGTGAGAAGTACATCCCGTCCCTCAGCCTTCAAGCGATTATACAACTCCGCAATAACTGTTGTCTTCCCCGCCCCTTCAGGCCCCTCAAATGTTATAAAAATACCTTTCTGTACCATGTTATTCCTCAGTCCCTTCCTTTACGACAACTATCTGCCCTTCATCGACTCGAATTGCTCCTTGAAATTTTGCCCCCATTTGAAGCAAGTTCATCAGCGTTTGAATATGCCCATCACCAATCTTTTCTCCTCCGATTAGCAATGGAATCCCCGGTGGGTAAGGAATGATAGAAGCTGCCACCACGCGGCCTACCGCCTCATCATACGAAATCCATTCCGTCTCCATTTGCACCATTTGCCTAGCTGTGTATGTAAGATAAGAAATTCCTTCATTAAGTAAAGGCATTTCAAGCACATTCCGCTTTTCACGCACTAAGTGTAAACGAGTAACAGCAGACTCCATCCTCTTAGCAATCTCCTCGAATGGATAATCCGTGCCCACCTTCAACAACGGTAAAACGAAAAGCACTTGATATGGATCTGCAAGCTCTGCGTAAATGCCCTCCACTTCCAGCTCCCTCTGCAATTCAAACCCAGAACAATCCTTTACCCGTATAATCAGCTTTAACGGATCATTCGACCCAATCACCTGGAGCCCGGGAATCGTCGCTAACCGTTCTATAAAAGCCAAACGTCTCTCTATAAATAAAACTTTATCGTCTCCATCATAAGTTTCTATATATGCCCGGGCATCATCCAATGATGCCATCAATACATACGATGGGCTACTTGACTGTAGCATTTGCAAATAATGCGCAACCCTTTCAGTAGAAACAAGGTCTGACCTTACATGCAAGAATGAAGCCATTGTCATGGCTGGCAATGTCTTGTGTGCTGAGTGGACAACAACATCTGCCCCCATATCCAACGCTGAGCGAGGAAACGGTTTCCCAACAGCAAAATGTGCTCCGTGAGCTTCATCGACTAAGACCGGGACCCCGTATGTATGACAAGCCTTTATCATCTCTTCCAAGCCTTCCCCAGTTGTCCCATAATAGGTTGGATGCGTCACAACAACCGCCTTCGCGTCAGGATAAGCCACTAGCGCTTCACGTATTTGAACGACTGTCATCAGCCCAGCTGTCTTTGTCGTCTGATCCCACCCCGGCGCAACAAGCACCGGCCTCGCACCAGTCAACTCTATAGCATGAAACACTGATTTATGTGCATTGCGCTGAACGATAATAGTATCACCTACACCACACGTCGCATAAATCATTGCCAAGTTTCCGACTGTCGATCCATTAACAAGGAAAAAACTTTGATCCGAGCCATAAAATGAAGAAAGCTTCCTTTGTGCTTCGTCAATCGCCCCATCCGGCTCATGAAGATCATCCAAGCCTGTTAACTCCGTTAAATCATAACGAAGCACCGAACGTAAGTCAGACGGTAACCCAGAAAGACTTCCTCCTTTATGTCCTGGTACGTGAAACGAAACAGGGTTTGCTGCATTAAATTTTAGTAATGCCTCAACAAGCGGGCGGTTTGAATTTCCCATCGTGAATTTCACTTCCTTTACCTCTCTCTATTATAGAGGATACCTGGGATTTATTCAGTCTGTAACTAGAAATTCGAAGTCTTTATATGACTTTTAATGAGTTTTCATTAAAAATAAACAACAAAAAAGCCATTACCTAATTATAATGACCATGTGCTCGGCGACGTCCTGAAAATCCTTGCTTTGATTTACGCAAAAAGCACGTAAATCACGCAGAAACGAAAGGCCGCCTTTCGTTTTGCAGCGGGAAACCCCCAACTACCATCGGCGCTGGAAAGCTTAACTTCCGTGTTAAAATCCGTACGCTCAACCCTTCGCTCTTGTTCGCAAAAGCCGTTCTTCGTAACGACTTTCGCTTCGATCCTCCTTCCTTCACTTCTTCGAACTCCACCACACCTCCCCTTTCTCGCATTCCATTGTACAAGTTCACAAGACAAACCTTCGGTTTTTATTTTTAGACAA
>NZ_JAWLIR010000038.1:0-6432 GCF_033485195.1 Sporosarcina beigongshangi | reverse complement strand
AGCTTTTTGGGTGTGAATCAATAAATAAGATAATAAAGTTTTGCATTGTATTCGCTTTCATTTTCCAATTATGCCAACCGATGACCCAAAAACTTCTACCCCTTTTTATGATTGTAGACCATATTAGCGTAAAGGGAAAGATGAGAAGCGTCACAGTCAAAATGAAATCGACTTCAAAGAATGTACCACAGACAATAACTAGAGCTAAAAATAGCACTAGCGCACTTGCCAGGTGAGCGATTTTTTTAGCTACCTCTTTGACATTCATTTCCCTAGACTGTTCACCGCTTGGGTTTGCATACGCATACTTTCTGAAATGATAGCGACCCCACAAAGCATCAAGTATAAATGTTAGCACTGTAATTAATAACAACCAAGGGAGTATAGCTACATAAGAAACACCCGTTACAAAAATAGATAGGACGACTAGTATTTCAAGTGGACTCCATAGTAAAGCTAAGGAAAAACCTCTTAATGTCGATGTACTAATGAATGAATCTCGCACTTTTTTATTGAAATGCGCTAAATTATCTTTCAGCACGTCCTGTGCAATGGTAACCGCCGATAAATTTAAAAATGCCGCTAGCGTAAGCGTTGTCGCTGAACCACGCGTATACATTTTGCCCACATCAGATACATTCGCCTTCATTAAGCTGTTTAAGCTCCGGTCAAACCGACCACTTCTAACAACACTATTCATCCACGGTAACATCGCTAAAAGTGTGAGTAAGGATATATTAGCCGTTAAAGCACTAGGTATAGCCAAAACTGATTGTCCTGTTGTAGCATATAAGCAGCCTCCTATCACAATGAAGGAGGCACTTAGTATCCTAAATAATTTCGATGCACTCGCAAAAGAAATGACTAACATGACTAAAGCTAATAAGCCAATCACATAATTCAAACGGTCGCTAGCGATAAATATATTGGCGATGTGAAGGACAAATACGAATGTGTAAAAAATATATACATACTGAAATACCGAATGCAGTTTCATCTTTACCTCCAAAAACGCCATTCCGTTATTTACCTAATTATTCAATGGTGATAGTTATTCTTCTCCGATAATCACTCGGAGTACATTTGGATGCTTTGGAAACGTTTTAGTACCCGCTCCGTAACCAATGGATTGAACCTTCATAGCGGGTAATGTACAAAATGCTTCGGCAAGTACCGCTACAATGGCTGCTCCTGTAGGTGTTGCCAACTCCCCTTTGACTTGGCTTTCTGCAATAGGAACACCGAGTAAAATTTCTAATGTAGCAGGAGCTGGAACTGGATAAATGCCATGATCAATATGAATTTTCCCGGAACCAACTGGAACGGCAGATGATTTAATACGGTCTATTTGCAGTTGTTCAAGAAGTATAGCGGCACCTACAATATCGATAATCGAATCCACGGCTCCTACCTCATGAAAATGAACGTCTTCAAGTGCTACACCGTGAATTTTCCCTTCGGCTTGTCCTATCTTCTTGAAAATGCTGAGCGCATTTCCTTCCACTCGATTAGAATAACCTGCCGATTGAATAAGCTCAACAATTTTTTTATAAGAACGATGATCATGATTATGGTTGTGATGATGGTGGCCATGGTCGTGACTATGTTCATGACTGTGATTATGCCCGTGGCCATGGTCGTGACTATGTTCATGACTGTGATTATGCCCGTGGTCATGCCCGTGGTCATGATCGTGACTGTGTCCATGATTGTGATTATGCTCGTGGTCATGGCTATGCCCATGGTTGTGACTATGACCGTCGTCATGAGCATCACTCGTTAATAAAACATCAAACTTTGTACTTGTAATGCCGTTTTTCACGACTTTATTGAATGTTAATTCATACTCATTTTCCATATTCAGTTTTTTTAACTCCGTTTCTAAATGAACAGGATCCCCTCCTGCATCAATAAGAGCCCCAATAACCATATCTCCACTAATTCCTGAAAAGCAATCGAAATATAATGTTCTCATATGTATCATTCCTTTCTATGCTATAATAAATTAACGTCACAATTACTTTGTCCGCACAACAAAGTAATTTTTATTACACTAAATAAACCATTTTTGCATTCGTATAATTATAATTAATTCGGGGGTAAATAGATGATTACTGGCGACGGTGCTTACATAAAAAAAATCAATAGAAGTATTATTTTAAGTAAAATAGTTGAGCATGGCATGATTTCAAGAGCTGACCTATCCAAAATTACCGGATTAAACAAAGCTACTATTTCAATTCAAGTTGCCGATTTACTCAGTGAAGACTTAATTTGTGAAACAAGACTGGAGCATAATGTCGTAGGTAGAAGACCAATCATGCTTTCGATCAATAAAGATGCAGGCTATGTGTTAGGTATCGACCTAGATTATAACCATATCCAGTATATGGTTTCCGATTTAGGTGGTAATCCTGTTCAACATGACTCCATAGAGCTAGAAATTGCTAGTTATGAAGAGTTAGTTCATTTACTTATTAAGCAAATTCAAAAATATAAAAATGATTATTCAAAAAAACATTACGGATTAGTTAGTGTAATGATTGGTATTCACGGGACAGTAAATAAAGATGAGAGCATCTATTTTGTGCCTAGTCATCAATGGCAAAATAAATCCTTAAAAACTGATCTTATGAAAGAGCTAGATATGGACATATCCATTCAAAATAACGCAAACCTATCGGCTTATTCCGAACGTGTCTATAAGCACCATGAGAGTAATCATTTACTTTGCCTTCTCTTCTCTTCCGGAATTGGATCGGGAATAATGATTGATGGGAAACTGCATAAAGGATTTCACGGCTATGCCGGAGAAATGGGCCATATGATTATTTCCAAGGATGGAGAAGCATGCCGATGCGGTAACAAAGGTTGCTGGGAGCTCTACTCATCTGAGCCTAGTCTACTTGCACGTTTGGCAATGCAGTTAGGTGTTCCAAAAGTAACTCATGATGACATACAATCCCTACTGGCCAAGCAAGATCCCACTACTCTCCAACTAATGAAACAGTATATCGTCGACCTTTCAATCGGTTTAAATAATATTATCAATATCTACAATCCAGAAACATTGGTGTTGACGAGTGAACTGTTAAAAATGTATCCAAATGCAATCGAGGAAATTAAAAATAACTTGAATTCCGCAGTCAGTCAATATGGTGAATTAGTAATTTCCGATTTTGGGAATAGTTCCTGTGCCCTTGGTGCATGTGCACTAGCGATTCAGCGTTTTCTAGAGGTACCGGAGCTCATCTTAACACTGACAGAGGATACTGTTTTAGTCAAATAGGTATAAAAAAGATCTCCCTATCCATGGGAAAGAGAGATCTTTTTTTTATTTACTTTACTTCTCTTTATTTAGAACCAGTTCGTATGGAAAGTTCCTTCTTTGTCTTTACGTTGATACGTATGAGCGCCGAAGTAATCACGTTGTGCTTGAATTAGATTTGCAGGCAGATTTTCTGAACGATAGCTATCATAATAAGCAATTGCACTTGCGAAAGAAGGAACAGGAATCCCTTGTTTAACCGCAACAGATACGACTTCGCGTAATGCTGATTGGTAACCTTCTACAATTTCTTTAAAATAACTATCTAATAATAAGTTTTCTAAATCAGGTTCTTGGTCATAAGCTTCTTTAATATTTTGTAGGAACTGTGCACGGATAATACAACCCCCACGCCAGATCATTGCAATCTCTCCATAATTCAAATTCCAATGACTCTCCTCAGACTGTGCACGCATTTGAGCAAATCCTTGTGCATAAGAACAAATTTTACTCATGTACAATGCTTTACGAACTGCTTCAATAAGTTCTTCTTTATTGCCGTCATATTGGCTTACTTGAGGTCCAGACAATACTTTACTTGCACGGACACGCTCTTCTTTCATCGAAGAGATACAACGTGCAAATACAGACTCTGTAATTAATGGAAGTGGAACACCTAAATCTAAAGCATTTTTACTAGTCCACATGCCTGTCCCTTTTTGACCTGCTTTATCTAAAACGACATCAACAAGCGGTTTACCTGTCTCTTCATCGATCTTCGTAAAGATTTCTGCAGTAATGTCAATTAGGTAGCTATCTAATTCGCCTTTATTCCATTCTGAAAATACTTCATGAAGTTCTTGTGCATCCAACTCAAGGACATTATCCAAAATTGCATAGGCTTCTGCAATCAATTGCATATCTCCATACTCGATGCCATTGTGAACCATTTTCACATAATGACCCGCGCCATCAGGACCGATATACGTACTACAAGACTTTCCATCAACTCGTGCTGCAATTGAATCAAAAATAGGTGCAACTAAGTCATACGCTTCTTTTTGACCGCCTGGCATAATAGAAGGACCTTTTAGTGCACCTTCTTCCCCACCTGATACCCCTGTTCCAATAAAATGGATACCTGTTTTCTCTAGCTCTTTATTACGGCGAATCGTATCTTCGAATAGCGTATTTCCACCGTCAATTAAAATATCACCCTTTTCAAGATATGGCTGCAGTGATGCAATGGTTGCATCTGTTGCAGGTCCTGCTTGAACCATGAGCATTATTTTACGGGGTACTTCTAAAGAGTTAACAAACTCCTCAATGCTAGTAGCACCAAAAAAATTCTTGCCTTTTGCTTCATTTGCTAAAAATTCCTCTGTTTTTGAAGTTGTGCGATTGTAGACAGAAACAGAATTCCCTCTGCTCTCGATATTTAACGCTAAATTTTTTCCCATAACCGCTAGGCCAATGACACCGATTTGTTGTTTCGACATTTTTTTCTTCCTTTCTATACTCCGAATTTACAACGTTGTTATACAAGTAGAGCATTCTTAAAGTTTAAAATAACGCTTTGCATTATTATAGCAAATGTTTGTCACATACTTCTCTAATAATGCCATATCTTTCGGTACTTTACCTTCTTCTACCCACGTTCCAAGTAAATTACACAATATCCTTCTGAAGTATTCATGTCTTGGGAATGAAAGGAAACTTCTCGAATCTGTTAACATACCAATAAAGTTGCTGATCAGCCCTATATTCGCTAACGTCTTCATTTGGTTTTCCATGCCATCGATGACATCATTAAACCACCAAGCGGTTCCAAACTGAACCTTCCCTGCAATTTCAGAGCTTTGATAATTACCCGCCATAGAAGCTAACACAGCATTATCATTCGCGTTTAAGCTATACAAAACGGTTTTAGGTAATTTATCTTTGCTTTCTAACGCATTTAAAAAATTAGAAAGTTTATTGGCAATGAGAAGGTCACCTATTGAATCAAAACCAGTATCCGGACCAAGTAGATTCAACATTCTTGTGTTATTATTTCTCAACGCACTTAGATGAAGTTGCATTACCCAGCCTTTGTCAGCGTATAATTCACCAAGTGTTAGTAATGTATACGTTTTATATTGCTCAATTTCTTTTGCAGTTAGCTTCTCACCTTGTAATCGTTTCTGGAAAACGGCTGCTGCTTCCTCTTTTGTAGCCTGCTCGTAAAACATCACATCAATGCCGTGGTCAGAACTTCGACAACCATGCTCATCAAAATAATCCACTCGGCTTACGAGAGCGTCTAAAAGTACATCATACGTTTCAATCGAAGAATTTGTTGCCTGCTCCAATTTTCCTACCCATGATACAAACTCATCTTTTTCAATATTCAGCCCTTTATCAGGTCGGAATGAAGGCGATACATTTATTTCGAATCCTTCTTTATGTAACTCGATATGGCTTGCTAAATCATCTGTTGGATCATCCGTTGTTCCAACAAATTCAACCTTATCCTTTTTAAGTAGTGATCGAATCGACATTTCCTTTGTAGCAAGCTTGCTATTTGCTTCTTCCCAAATAGCAGGTGCTGATTTTTCATCTAAAACCTCATCAATACCAAAATAATGAAGGAGTTCTAAATGAGTCCAGTGATAAAGTGGATTGCCAAATGTGTTTGGCACGGTTTTAGACCACGCTAAGAACTTTTCATAACCACTTTTATCTCCTGTAATATACGCTTCATCAATGCCATTTGCACGCATCGCTCTCCATTTATAATGGTCTCCGCCTAGCCAAATTTCAGATAAGCTTGTAAAATTCTTATCCTCTAAAATCTCTTTTTGATTTAAATGGTTATGGTAATCGATAATCGGTAAATCTTTTGCAGTACCATGGAACAGGACTTTTGCTGTTTCATTGTATAATAAAAAGTCATCTGTAATAAACGTTTTCAACGTCATCATCCTTCCACTTGTATTAGTTTGTATGGCAAACAAACTGAATAGTATCTATCATATATAATAGATGTAAACGTTTTACTTTACAAGTCTTTATCGCGTTATCCGCAACAATCTTTGCATTTTTCAATCCTTTCGTCCAAGTTTTCAAATTTTTTAATAGTTCACGTCTGTTGATTAGCTATTTACTTGTATAAATCATAGGTG